>CAZBAQ010000070.1:0-5328 GCA_964489855.1 uncultured Planctomycetia bacterium
ATCAATGTCCTTACCTTTAGCGCCCTTAAATAGTATGCGTCGTAATAACCGCTGGAGAGCGCGAATGTTCCGAGTATGACCCTTCTTTTTGCCTCGTCTCCAAAACCCTCCTGCCTGGTTTTTTTATACATATCAATGACTGATTTTGCGTGGTGAGCCCTGAATCCATACTGCACGCCGTCAAACCTTGCCAGGTTTGAACTTGCCTCAGCTGTCGCGACCAGATAATAAACAGCCACTGCGTATTCTGTATGCGACAGGCTCATTTCCTCGCAGCGGGCGCCAAGTTCCTCTAATTTTTTTATTGCATCCAGGACAGCCTGCTTGACTTCTTTGTCAGTGCCTTTAATAAAATATTCCTTGGGCACGCCGATCTTCAGCCCCTTTATATCTTTTTTTATGAGTGATGGGTAATCTGGCACAGCTTCGTCAACAGATGTCGAATCCATCCGGTCGTGGCCGGATATTGCCTTTAATAAAATCGCAGCGTCCTCAACGTCTTTTGTAATCGGTCCTATCTGGTCAAGCGACGACGCGAACGCTATGAGTCCGTAGCGCGAAACTCTGCCGTATGTGGGCTTGAGTCCGATGACACCGCATAGCGAGGCTGGCTGCCGTATCGAACCGCCAGTGTCTGACCCTAGCGCGAAAATCGCCTCGTCTGCTGCCACGCACGCTGCTGAGCCGCCGCTGGACCCGCCAGGGATGCGCTCCATGTCCCACGGGTTCCGCGTCACGCCGTAGCAGGACGTCTCTGTGGACGAGCCAAACGCAAACTCGTCCATATTGGTCTTGCCCATTAAAACCGCTTCCCCTGCCAGAAGCTTTTCTATTACCGTGGCATTGTAAGGCGGCCTGAAACCTTCGAGGATCCTTGAGGAGCATGTGGTAAGTTCATCCTTGACGCAGATATTGTCTTTTATGAATATCGGGATGCCTTTAGAAGACTTTGTCCTCTCAAGCGCCGCAGCCTTGTCAAAATGTACGATTGCATTAAGTTTTTTGTCCCTTTGCTCCACTGCCTCTATAATATTATTGCATATATCTATATGCGATATATCGCCTTTATCCAGGAGAACTATAAGTTCGTGCGCGGTAAGTGTATTTAGCTTCATAACGCCTCTATGATTTTCTTGACCCTGAATAAATTACCCTGCTTGTCAGACGCGTTCTTTACAACCTCTTCTACGGGAAGCGACGGCCTTACCTCGTCTTCCCTGTACACGTTCTTCATCTCGAGCACGTGGCTTGTTGGCTCAAGCCCTTCCACGTCCAGCGCCTTTAACTTGTTTACGTACTCAAGTATGCGGTCAAGCTGGCCTGTAAACTGTCCCAACTCTTTTTCGCTCAAGGCAATCCTCGCAAGCTCCGCCACGTATTTAACAGTATCTCTCTTTATTGCCATAACCCTCTCCCCCTTATTTGACAATCTTGACACGCACGATTTGTCAAATAAGGCAGATTACGAGTTCTTCTCAGCTATGTCGCCAGCTATGGGCAGCTTGAAAAATTCACCCTGATAAGCCTTTATCATAAGAAGCACCCACAGGACAATGCCCAATATTGACAGCAAAAGACTCAGCAGGATCCCTAATACAGGGATAACAAGAAACACTATATTCAAAACAGCTATGCCGCCAAACACGATTATTGACTGCATTGCGTGAAATCTGACAAATTTGTTTTTCTTTTCTACTAAATAAAAAATAAGCCCTGTTATCCAGCCCAATAAATAACTCAAAAGCCCTGCCATGTTCGGCTGCATACCTATTGATGTCTCGCCTAGATCTTTCTTCTCTTCAACCATACCTACCCCCTTTCGACAGCCTCTGTCAATTCTACAAATTCGCCCAAAGACAATGTCTCCGGGCGGCGCTGGCCAGATATGCCCGAGAGATCCAGTATCCTTGAAACCTTTTCCTTATCCCCAAATTCTTTATTCCACGCCAGGGAACTCAGGATCGTCTTCCTGCGCTTTTCAAAACAAGTCCTTATTATTTTAAACAGTTTTTTCTCATCCGTCAAGTAAAGAGGTTGTTTTCTGACACCTATTTTTAAAAACGAGGAATCCACCTTGGGCGCGGGATAAAACGCATTCTTTTTTACAGTGAATAAAATCTTCGGGTCTGCATAAAATTGCGCGTAACAGGAAAGCGAGCTGTAATCCTTTGAGCCCGGGCCAGCCACCAACCTCGCGGCAAATTCTTTCTGCACCGTGATAAAGATCGAATCTATAAACATCCTGTCCTCCAGCAGTCTTGTCAAAATAGGGCTCGATATATAATAAGGGAGATTACCTACTATTTTTACGCGCTCCTTTATATTGTATTTAAGCACATCGCCCTGTATTAATTCCAGATTTTCAAAACTGAGATTTTTAGAAAGAAATCCGTAGAGCCGCCTGTCTTTTTCAATAGCAATAATTTTTTTCGCGCGCCTCGAGAGTTCCTTTGTGAGCGCGCCCAGTCCAGGCCCTATTTCAATCACCGTATCGCCTTCAGTAAGACCTATAGAATTGATCATCTTTCCCTGTATGTTCCGGTCCACAAGAAAATTCTGCCCCAACCTCTTACTCGGCCTGACACCCCATTCCTTTAAAACAGCTCTGGTCTCTCTTAGATTCAGCATATCACACTGTTCAAGGCTAAGCCTTGAACACCTTATGTTCAAGGCTTAGCCTTGAACAGTGCACATATTTACGGCGAGTTTGAGCGCTGCCTTCATCGATACCGGATTCGCAATGCCTTTTCCCGCAATATCATACGCAGTGCCGTGGTCAGGAGATGTCCGCACAAAAGGAAGTCCCAGTGTGACATTCACGCCATCCTCAAACGCGACCATCTTAAAAGGCCCTAACCCCTGGTCGTGATACATCGCGACCACTACGTCAAACCTGGCCTTATGCGCCATGTAAAAAGCTACATCAGCCGGCAACGGCCCTTCCAGTCTTCGAATCCTCGACTTTAGACTTGCCACAACAGGACCCACGATCCTTTTCTCCTCATCCCCCATCAACCCGTTTTCCCCACAATGCGGATTCAGTCCGCACACACAGATCCTTGGCCTCTTTATCCTAAAATCCTCTCTCATCGCCTTTTCAGTCAAAACTATCGTGTCTTTTATCTTTTCCCGACTAAGACTCGCAGCCACATCCTTTAATGCCACGTGCCTGGTAACAAGGCTCACCCTAAAGTCTTCCCTGCAAAACATCATTACGAATTTTTTAACGTGAAAGGCCTCTGCCAGATATTCGGTGTGACCCTTAAAGGCAATACCTGCCCTGTTTATGGCTGCCTTGTTCACAGGGGCTGTAACCAGTCCGTCGACCTCGCATCTTTTTAATATCCCGACAGCCTTCTCGATCGCGTCAAACCCCACCCCGTCCCTCGCCTCTATAATAAAAAAATCCGCCAATCTTTTGATTCGCGGATCCTTTAACGCCTTTTTTACAACCTCAGGGCCTATACCTTTTGGATCACCAGTTGTAATCAAAATCCCGGGCTTTTTTCTCATATTTATTTTATGGAAATATATGCCCCTGTCCTTAATTCAACCAGCCACTCGTCCAGTTTTTCCTTGAGCTTCTTTTGAAAGATGACCTGCTCGATACCGACCTTTACATCTTCCAGGCTAAAATACCCGGAATGTTTTATTTTCTCGACCTTAAATATATGATAACCCACTCTGCTTTTTACCGGACTTGAAAACTCGCCCTCTCTCAGCTCGAATATCACCCTGTCCAGCTCCTCGAGCATCTCACCCCTGCCGATATAACCCATATCCCCGCCCTGCTCTTTATTTGGCCCATGCGAATACTTTTTTGCGATCTCGGCAAAGTCCTGGCCATCCATCAGTTTGTCATAAATATCCTGAGCCTCTACCCTTGCCAGCTCAAAACCCACATCATCCTCTGCCTTTATAAGTATATGTCTCACCCTGTATTTTTCATCCTGCTTAAATTCCTCCCTGTGCTTTTCATAGTATTCGGCTATCTCTGACGGCAAGACGCTCACCTTTGATTTTATTTCAAAATTGATTATCTTTTTCATCATTATCTGGTCCCTGTACCTGGCCTTTAGGTCAGACACTGTGATGCCCTGCATCTGCATGGTCTTCTGAAAGGCCTCTTCGGAAGGAAATCCGCTTTTGATCAATTCAAGCTTTGCATCCACGTCATCTTCCGAGACATTTACGCCCATTTCCCTGGCGCGGCTCAATATTAATTTATCCTCTATCATGCGCTTCAGTATATCTTTCTTTGAATCTTCCATGCGCTCTAAAAGTTCGTCCCCTTTATACTCCTGCACCTGCTGAGCGTACAGGACTGCCAGCAGCTGATCCACGTCATGCTGCGTTATAATCTCGTTGTTCACAACAGCTACGACCTTGTTGACCACCTGAGCCTGTACACACGCAGCAAGACCAATTAAAACCACCAGCATCACAAATATCTTAACAATATTCATACCATTCCCTTATTTTACAAACGCGACATGTTCATTTTGCGTGCCCCATACCCGAACGAAGTGAGTGGTTCGGGGTCAACTTAAGCATTAACGTCGTTAACTACATCGCGCAGCATCCTGCAGTACAGGTCAAAACCCACACTAGATATATACCCGTGCTGTTGCGGCCCCAGCAGATTGCCTGCCCCGCGTATCTCCATATCCTCCATCGCGATCTTAAACCCTGAGCCCAGTTCTCTGTACCGCTCTATTGCCTTAAGCCGCCTCTCTGACTCGCTGCTCATTAAGCGGCCCTTTGGCACCATAAAACACGCGTAGGCCTTGTTCTTGAACCTGCCTACCCTGCCCTTCAATTGATATAAATCCGCGAGTCCAAACCTGTCCGCGCGATTCACTATCAATGTATTCGCGTTCGGTATATCAATGCCAGACTCTATTATAACCGTACACACGAGAACGTCAATAGTTCCTTTAATAAATCGTCTCATCACGCTCTCCAATTCCTTCGAGTACATCCTGCCGTGCGCTACGCTGATCCGCGCCCCAGGCACCAGTTTTGAAAGACGCGACGCTATCTTTTCTATGCCTTCGACCCTGTTGTGTATAAAAAATACCTGGCCGCCCCGCTTTTTCTCCCTCAATATAGTATTCTTCACCTCTGAATCATCATACTCCAATACCTTTACGTCCACTGGCAGCCGGTCCTGCGGCGGCGTCTCAATAATAGACATGTCCTTGACACCCATTAGAGACATATATAAGGTGCGGGGGATCGGCGTTGCAGTAAGCGTCAATACATCCACGAGAGCCTTCATCCTTTTGAGTTTTTCCTTGTCCTTTACGCCAAACCTCTGCTCCTCGT
>CAZBAQ010000071.1:0-5271 GCA_964489855.1 uncultured Planctomycetia bacterium
AATATTCACCATTGATATAGACCTTTAGACTCATATAATCCTCCCGTCTCTAATTTGCACTATCCTATGTGCCCTTTTTGAAATCTCTTTATCATGCGTAACAATAACAAGTGTAGTTCTTAATTTAAATAAGATATCAAGTATCTCCTCGCCCATTTTTGAATCCAGATTCCCCGTGGGCTCGTCGCATAAAAGCATGTCCGGATTATTTATCAGCGCCCGCGCGATCGCGACACGCTGCTGCTCGCCGCCGGAAAGCTCAGCTGACCTATGTCGCAATCTATTTCCGAGTCCGAAATCCCGCAATAATGTTTCTGCCTTTTTTTCTGAATCCTGCCCTGCTATCAATGCTGGCATAATAGCATTTTCCAAAGCCGTAAACTCCGGTAGCAAATGATAAAATTGAAAAACAAATCCTATTTTTCTGTTTCTTAAGCCTGCCCTTTCGTTATCACGCAGCGAGTAAAAATCTTTATCCTCTAAAAAGACCTTGCCCGAGGAGGGTCTGTCTATACCTCCTAAAATATGCAGGAGCGTTGACTTGCCAGCGCCTGACGGACCCTGCACCGCGACTGCCTCGCCTTTTGCGACTTCGACATCAATGCCATTCAGGACCATTAGATCCTTCTTCCCGTCCGTGTATACCTTATGTATCCCTTCTGCTCGAAGCATATCCCTCCTGGTCGAGGCGAAACCTCGACCACAAGCCTGGTCGAGGTTTCGCCTCGACCAGGCTACTCGTACCGCAATGCCTGCACTGGCTCCATCTTGGACGCCTGCCATGCAGGGTAAATCGTGGAAACCAGGCTTATGGCTATTGCCGCGATGATTACTGTGCCGGCATCAACTAGATTTAGATCCACAGGGAGCCTGTCTATGTAATAAATATCCCTTGGTAATTTTACAAACTGGTACTTATCCAGCAGATGACACAGGATAAATCCGCCTGCCGCGCCGATTGCTGTGCCTAAAAATCCTATAAAAAATCCGTTCAGCATAAAGATATTTCGTATCGATCTATTCGTGGCGCCGATTGATTTCAGGATCCCGATGTCCCGCGTCTTTTCCATCACCATCATGATAAGCGTGCTCACGATATTAAAGCATGCCACTAAAACGATCAAGGCAAGTATTATAAACATGGTTATCTTTTCCAGCTTCAGCGCGCTGAATAGATTTTTATTTAGATCTGCCCAGCTTCGGACCCAGTAGTCAAATCCAATATAGCTCTGGATCTCATCCTTTATGCGGTCTGCGTCGTGCACGTTGTCCACTTTTACGCCAATGCCGCCTGCCAGGCCTTCAACTGCGTAAAAAACCTGAGCTCCCTCGAGGCTCGTAAAAACCAGGTTCATGTCATAGTCAAACATGCCGGAATTGAAAATCCCGACTATCTTAAAAACCCTTGGCTTTGCGCTCACTGCCGAGATCAAGGAAATCTCGTCTCCTATAACAAGGTTCAATCTCCACGCGAGTTCCCTGCCTATCAAGACGCTGTCATTGTCCAGCTCAAGCGTTCCTAATTCCAAATACTTTTCTATATTTGTAACCTGTTTTTCTCTTTGAGGGTCGATGCCTCTAAAGAGAACACCTGTGACCTGGTCTTTTTGCCTTATAAGCGCCTGGCCATTTACAAAAGGGGCGCTTGCCGCTACATGCGGCATCCTGTTTATCTCTTCAACGAGCGCGTCGTAATCCGCGATCCCACCGTCTTTTTCTATTACAATATGCGAATTCGTGCCAACGATCTTCTCACGCAGGTCATTGTCAAACCCGCTCATAACAGCCAAAACCACGATAAGCGCTGTAACGCCGACAGCCACGCCCATTATGGAGATAAAGCTTATTATGGATATAAACTTTTCCCTGCGCTTTGAAACTAAATACCTAAAACTGATCCAGGTCTCATATCGCATAATTCATTTGTTCAAGGCTTAGCCTTGAACATTTAGATGTTCAAGGCTAAGCCTTGAACAAATGACTCAAGCTTCCGGTTTGAGCTGCGGAAACAATATCACGTCTCTAATCGACGGCTGGTTAGCCAAAAGCATCACGAGCCTGTCTATACCAATACCCAGGCCGCCTGCCGGAGGCATGCCATACTCCAGGGCGCGCACAAAATCCTGGTCAATCTTTTTCACGCCCTCCTGTCCCACGAGCTGCTCCTTGAATCTTTTCTCCTGTTCGATCGGGTCATTCAGCTCTGAATACGCGTTCGCCACTTCCATTCCGCCGATAAAGAGTTCAAACCTGTCTGTCAAAAGCGGGTTGTCCTTTTTCCTCTTTGCCAATGGACAGAGCTCTGCAAATAAATCCACTACAAATATGGGCTTGTCCTTTGTCTCTGGCTCAAGCATCTCTGAGATAATATTTACAATCTGCGATCGCGTGATATCCTTGCCCTTAAAATCCACTCCCTTTGCTTTTAGTTTTTTGATCCAGTCCTTTGCAGGGTCATCCGGGTTTATGTCAAATTTTTTCTTGATCTCATCAGCAAATGACCACCTCGGCCACGGCGTTGATAAATCAATCTCCTGGTCTTTAAATTTAATCTTTAAACCTCCCAGCGCCTCTTTTGCAACATGGCTTAGAAGTTCCTCTGTCAGCCTCATCATGCCTTCGCAATCAGAATACGCCTCGTACACCTCTACCATTGTAAACTCAGGATTATGCCTGACAGAAATCCCTTCATTCCTGAAATTTCTATTGAGCTCGTACACCTTGTCAAAACCGCCTACCAGAAGCCGTTTCAAATGCAGCTCCGGCGCTAATCTTAAAAATAAATCCGTATCCAGTGCCTTGTGATGCGTCTCAAACGGTTCGCCTGCAGCGCCCCCTGCGAGAGAGTGCATCATCGGTGTTTCAACTTCTAAAAATCCTTTATCATCCAGAAATCTCCTGATCTTTGAAATAATCGAACTTCGCAATTGAAAGACCTTGCGCACGTCTTCATTTACGATCAGATCCACATATCTCTGGCGATACCTGATCTCGACATCCTTCAGGCCATGCCATTTCTCAGGCAAAGGCCTAAGGCCTTTTGCCAAAAGAGTTATCTCTTCAGCGTTTATTGTTGCCTCGCCTGTCTTTGTCTTAAAAAGCTCTCCTCTTACCCCTAATATATCTCCAATATCTAATCTTTTGAATATATTATTAAACATATCTGGCCCTATGGTATTCGCTTTTACATAGATCTGTATCTTTCCGGTCGAATCCTTCAGGTCTAAAAACGCGCTCTTGCCGTGCTCGCGAAGCGCAGTGATCCTGCCAGCAGTCTCTGCTTTAGCGCCTTCCTTAAAATCTTTGACAAGTCCATCTATAGGCTGCACTTTATTAAAACGCCTGCCATAAACATCAACACCTATCTCCTTGAACGCGTTAAGCTTATCGATCCTCTGCTGGATATACTCATTCATGCCTTCCACTACACACACCCCTTCCTTTTCGGCAATTATATCCTATATGCAATATAGTGTCAATAGAAATAGGGGTGGAGTGGGGTAGGATGAGGACAAGAAAAGGGGATTAATTATTCCTACGATGAGCGTTAGCGCTATAAAGCTTGGCATTTCTTTTCAATATCTCGCTTATCTCTTTCAATTCATTCAATCTATCATCCAAAAATTGAACATGAGACACGAACGCAGGTCGAATATTTTTCCAATATTTACTTTCTGTGAATTCCTCAAAGGCGCCTTCAGGACTCGTTATATATTCTACAAAACTATAGCAGCAGGCCTCTACAAGAGCGTCTTCGTTGTATTCACTGAATGGATGTCTGTATTCTACAAAAATTTTCAGATATTGGACATAGCTATCAAGATAACCTATCGTCTTTTTTAAAACATCCGTGTTTTTAAAACTCTTTTTAGCATATAAAAAATCACTCAGCTCCATATCAAAACCTTGCAATAAAGAACTATTCCCGAGGACTATATGCAGCAATACATCTTCAGGATCTTTTTCTTCGAGACAATATGCCCCGATAAATTCTTTTTGCCTGGATTCTATCTCTATCCTTATCTTATCCATTATTTCCTTAAAAGAAAGTAGGCTAACTTCATTGACTCTTCGGAGTTCATTGTCAAGCCAGTCAAGATACCTTCCTTTTCCATATGCATTATCGCCTTTATAACTTTTCTCTGTCCGCCTCAACACAGCCTGCATTAAAACGCCCAGGCTGATCAAGGGCCTTATTGGCTTACCGTAGAACTCAAATATTAAATCTTGATCAGGCCCCATAACTCTAGAATCAACTGCTCTATAAAGCAATATTGCAAAACCCATGATATCCTGACCGTCACAAAAATCTGACTCTAATAAATCTAATTTATAGTTGGGCGCGAAGGCAAAGCTCAAATACAAATGTTCTATATTAAAATTAAAGCTACGCATCTTATTAACAAAATCCGATATGGCATAGCTCGGCTTTGCATGAGGGCCATCCTTAAATTTCACCTTAATCTTATTACGAGGCAATCTCAAATGAGTGGTCTTTTGCTTTTCAATCATTCTAAGCAGATTAACTGCGCTACCGGTATGCTCAAAATCACAAAATACTGGTTTAATCCCGCTCTTGGACGCAATCTCAAGATACTCGGTGTTGTCATCAAAGTATAAAAAATCCTCCGGCCTTAATTCAAGGTTTGATACTATATGACTACTGAAGAATTCGGGTTGTTTTTTTAAGCAGCCTGTATGGTAAGACGAGACTATATTGCCTAATTCATGCAGCCTATATTTTTTCTTCATAACCTCTTCAACATGCACTTCATTACTGTTTGTTGCAAAAAATATAAAAAAGCCTTTCTTGCGCGATCTTTTTATCTCCTCGACTAACTCTTTATTGAGCCCGTTTAAAGACTTTATCCATAATTCTCTAAACTCCTCCGGAGTTACCTCAACGCCATATTGTTTAAATTGCTGATTGAATTCTTTTACAAATTGTGAAAAGTCAATCTTTCCGGTTTCAAATAGCGCCTTGGGTCCGTTATCGCGATAGTCATCAATAAACCCAAGGCATTCGTCATAAGGTACCCCTTTCTTTTGCATCGCCCGCGCCATTACTTCAGGTCTCCACCTGATCAGCACGTTGCCTATATCAAACACCAAGGCCTTTACCTCCCCAAACTCATCTCGCTTCAGGCCGCCATACCTCAAGGGCACCCTGAGCGCAGGCATTTCTTCTTGATAGCAAAAGCTTGCATCTTGGCATAAGAAGGTTACTAAAATTAGAATAGAAATGACTTTTTTCATGGCAATAAATTGACA
>CAZBAQ010000072.1:0-5226 GCA_964489855.1 uncultured Planctomycetia bacterium
GTCGTCCCCGTATGTGAAGAGCGGTTCCTTCTCGGTTTTACATACCTTTCTAAAATAGTCTATCGTGGCACGCGGCTGTTTAAAAGGCATCATGTAGCGGAGATTTTTGTCCGAGGGGAATATTGCTATTTTGTTTTTTTCATCGCCTGTTAAAAAATAACCGTACAGGTCTTTCTTGGCAAGGCCTGCCTTTACAAGGTGGTTGTCATCTAATATGGAGTATTGCATGCCGCACGCTGCAAAATCTTTTACTAAATCAGGTGACCACACCCTTTCCGGCATCCACATCCCGACCGGCCTGGAGGAAAACCTCTTCTCAGAATAATCTGAAAGCATGTTTATCTGGCCTATCCTGTCTGAGGCAGGTATTGCCTGAAAAATCGGCTCGTAATAGCCTCCTCCCATGATCTCTACCTGGCCGCTATCGACTAATGCTTTTACTTTGTCCAGGTATTCAGGATATCTCTCTTCTAAAAAATCCAGGACATTGCCTGAATAATGCAGAGACATCTTTATATCAGGGTGCTGGGATAGTGTTTCCAGGAAAGGTCTATAACAATCCCTGTAGGCCCGTTCGAGGATCTCGTCAAAATTCCCTACTGGCTGATGAAAATGCAGCCCCATTGCAAAATACGCCTGATTGGCCATGCCTTAAACTTCCTTAATCTGTTCAACCTATCCAAATCTATAATGTTTTTTTATCTTTTCCTTTACATCCCATGTGCATTTTACGCCTTTTGGAAAAGTCACGAGGTCGCCTTTGCCAAAACTAACTTCTTCGCCATCCGTAGTCCTTACGCTTACCTTGCCCTCGAGCACATAAAATGTCTCGTCGTCGCTATACTCCCAATCAAACTTTTTCACGCCGCTTTCCCATGTTGGCCAGTTCTCTACGCCTAGTTTCTGCAGCTCTTCCTTTTTCGCCTTCCCAACCCTTACCTTACCCATTCTATCCCCCCTTCTTTAATAATTCCTCTACTTTATTCTTTATGGCTGTGGAGATCGCCTCGTCATCGTCCTTGGCGCCTAAAGACTTGCCCTGCCCTAAGAGAGCGTCAGAAGAAACAGGCTCTCCGAATGTTATCTTAACAGGGTGCAGCTTTGGGAATCTCTCTGTCCTTGGCCATGCCTCAAAAGCACCTTTAATATATACGGGCACCAGCGGCACGCCTAGTTCCTTCGCGATTATGCCTATGCCCTTCTTAAACTCCTTTACCTCACCGTCTATAGAGCGCTCGCCCTCTGGAAATATACAGAGCGCCTTATTATGCTTTAAAACAAAATAAGAACCCTGCATCGCTTCTATGATCTGCGTGGCGTCTATCGGGATGATCCTTGCCCGCCGCACGAGATTCTTCACTATCGGAACCAGAAAATACCTTCTGAACGCGATAAAAAATAGATCCAGCTCTGTCCTGAACCCAACCCCTGCGCACACAATAAAACCATCCAGAAAGCTTGTATGATTTACGCACAATACATACGGTCCCTTTTCAGGCAATTTATCCGCGCCCTCTGCCTTTAACCTGTAAAAAATCCTGAAGAACAGCCAGATAAAACCTTTTATCAAAAATGTAAACACGTAATCTATACAATTCGGCTGCAATAATATCTTTTTCTGAAATTTTTCTGGCAAGGGCTGCTGTAAGATATCAGACCAGTGAATAGCCTTTTCTTCTTTCTGAACCCTGCCTGTCCCGAGCGAAGTCGAGGGAGACCCTGAGCCCAGGGCTTTTTTGCTATGCGCCTCCTCTACCTTTAGAAATATATCCTTCACAGTAAATATCCCGCTCGATATCATCTCATCTGTTATATCTATCTTAAAGCATCTCTCTATCGCCAGAACCAGCTCTACCCTGGCAAGTGAATCCACACCCAGATCCAGCTCTATGCTATCGTTAAGCCGTATGGGGCTCTTTATGTCGAGCGCGTCCTTCAAACACGCGATTAGCCTTTTACCCGTATCAGATCCGAGCAATGCCTCATCCTCCGGGCTAAGTTCTTCCTCCTCGCGCCTATCCTCTAAAATAACAGGCATGAATTTCTTCTGGATCTCGTATCTTTTTAGTTTCCCCAATACTGTGCGCGCCAATGGCTCCTGCGTCACAGTGAATCCCATGATGTGCCTGTAAGGCGGTATATCCTTTGACAGATTATCAATAGCGCTTTTTATCACCTTTCTTACATTCATTTCACCGCGCGCCTTGAAAAACTCAAGGTCTGGCACGATAATCGCGTGCAGGTACTCCAATTTACCTTTTCCTTTCTCCTTTAAAACGCTTAAAACGCATATCTCCTTTATGTAAGAGGTAGCGGAATAATGTTTTTCGACCTCTTCGGGATATATATTCTTCCCAGAGCTCAAGACTATCATCTCCTTGGACCTGCCTGTGATATAAAAATATCCGTCCTTGTCCTCGTACCCCAAATCGCCTGAAAAAAACCAGTCATTCTTGAGCACTTCTTTGGTCTTTGCTTCGTTTTTATAGTAGCCTTTCATGATATTGGGTCCATGGATCGCGATCTCTCCCACGCCGTCCGCGTCTTTATTGACGATCTTCATCTTTACATCAGGGATAGGCCTTCCTATTGAACCTATCTTTGGTCTTTTTATCGGATTCAGGCTCGCGACAGGAGAGGTCTCTGTCAGGCCATACCCCTCGAATATCTTGAAGCCGAGTTTAAAAAAGTCTCTTGCCACATTCGTGTCAAGCTTTGCGCCGCCGCTTACAAAAAACCGGATCCTTTTACCGAATGCATTCTTTATTGCGGGGAGCATGAACCTTGCAAGGCCAAGACCCGTCGCTAATTTTATGTATACCCTGGCAAAGCCCTCCACGCTATCAAGTTTTTTCGTCATGCGGCTATGCATCATATTATACAGCTGCGGCACGCCAATAAATACAGTCGGCTCCACTTCCTTTATATAGTCGCCCAGCCTCTCCGGCCAATCAGCGGGCACGTAGACAAGTCTTGAGCCTGAGAAAAACGGCGCGATAAACGTGGTCATCAGGGCATAGGAATGGTAAAGCGGGAGAATTGATAAAATCACATCCCTGTGCGAAAAAATACCCATCTGCCTTAAGGAATTATAATTTGAACATAGATTTTTATGTGTCAGCATAACGCCCTTTGGCAAATCAGTAGTGCCGGAGGTATACAGTATCACCATCAGGTCATCCGGCTGCATGGGCGCTCTTTTAAAACTCTCGGATGGCAGTGTCTCGTATTTGATCTCTTCAAGCTTGGTAAATGTAATCTCGTTTTTAAGGGTCTCTACTGTCTCATGGGTTTCTTTAGAGCTAAAACCATACATGGCTCCTGAATCAGAGATTATATTTTTTATATCCTTGAGTGACATCTTTGGATCCAGCGGGACAGCAACCGCGCCTATATAAGCCAGCGCAAAAAATATCTCAGCCCACTCCGGCCTGTTTTCAAGTATAATCACAACCCTGTCGTTTCTTTTAATGCCAAGGGACGACATAAAATAAGCGAGTTTCCTTACTTTTTCACCCACCTCTTCATAAGTAATCCTCTCTGATCCTCGCTCGAGCGAGACCTTATCCTGAAACCGTTCTACAGCCCTGATAAAATTTTCACTCAGACTATACATATCATCCACCCCGCCTTACCATCCGAAACCTATGCCTGCCCCCAAGTACCTTTCCCTGTTTCTGACAAAAGACTCTATGTAAGCGCGTCCTTTGCCGTCCAGTATGCTCTTTGTTAATTTTAATACTAAAATTTTTCTTTTGCCAGGAGAAATTTCCAACAAAATCTTTTTGTCCCTGCTTAATTTCCAGGTGCCTGAAAAAGTAATACTCCTCCGTACCCTTTTCTTCTTTGATATTTCTATGGTTATGTCAAACTTTACATATGTCTTTTTCTTTTTTGGGATTATCCGGCCAAGCTTAGCCTTAAAATCAAATGCTGAGCCGATCTTTTTGTCCAGGATATAACTAAGCCGATGTCTCTTTTTAATATCCCAAGAGCCTTTTAATCTAACGACATCATAATTCTTTCCCTGGCTATAGGCTATCTCGCTGTTTTTGCCTATTTTCCAGGCATTAAACAAGGTCAGATCGTCGCTCTTATCGCTCTCTTTTTTCACACCGAATGTAAGGCGATTATTTTTATCAGCCTGCCATGCGCCATGGAGCGTCATCAGATAAATCGATCTTTTATTTTTAGATGTCTTGGAATTAAGAAGAAATACTATTTCACTTGAACTGGCATGGGCAATCCCTGTCTTTAGCCTGAGTCGATTTCCCGCATATTGATTGACCCATTTATCAAGGGTAAATATAAGATCATGTTTCCTGTCCATGTAATATTTACCGGAAAACTTTATTTTCTGAAGAATATCAGCTGGCAGGGGTTTATAAACCTCATAGTAGAGTTTATTTTTATCGTCTGTTTTGAAACGGCCGGAGATAACCTGGCGGAATTTACTGACGTTCGAGAGACCGCCGGTCTTTTTAATTATAAGACGATTGTGCGGGTCTACTTCGTACGAAATTTTATGCTTCATAAGCCTCTTAAAAACTCGCGAATGCCGGAAACATAAGTATCCTTTGAGTCGAGAAAAGAGCTATTGTGATCACCTGTCAATATAACATGTTTTTTTGGCTCTGGCGATAACTTTAATAGCTTCAGGGAGTGGTCGAACGGAACGATATCATCGTTTTTGCTGTGAATAATAAGTTTTGGAAGGGTCAGGTTTTTTATCTTTGCAGTTGAATCAAATTTGGACGAGATAAGAAAGGTCGGGAAGACCGGGTACAAGCCCCTTGCCATATCCCTGGTGCTGCTAAAGGTAGATTCTGTTATTAATGCCTTTGCGGTTTTTTTAGCGGCCAGGTCGATCGCGACCGCTCCGCCAAGCGATTCACCATACAAAATCATGCGTTCAGGTGAGACATTTTTTTCTGAAATCAAATAGTTGTACGCTGCCTCTACATCTCTATAAAATCCTTTTTCAGACGGTCTGCCCTCGCTTTTCCCATAACCGCGGTAGTCAAAAATAAAGATATCCAGTCCTAATTTATTCAGGATCTCGATCTTATCTATCCTGTGGCTTACATTACCGCCATTTCCGTGACAAAATAAAAGCGTAAATCGCGAATCCTTTGCCGGGACCAACCAGGCGTTAATCCTTACTCCATCGTCTGTATTAAAATAGACATCCTCGTAAGAAAGCCCCGCGTCGCTCGGCACAAACTC
>CAZBAQ010000073.1:0-5207 GCA_964489855.1 uncultured Planctomycetia bacterium
TTCCAGATTTGAACGGGACACTGTGCCCTCGGGTAATCTTTAATAAGAGGGGAAGCTATGGCATATACAAAGAAAAACCTGCAAGATGCGGTAAAACAGACTCTTGGGGACAGGATGCTGGTGATTGTCTCAAACCGTGAGCCTTATGTGCACAGGCTTCGTGATGGAAAGATTGATTGCAGCCGTCCCACAGGAGGGGCTGTTACGGCGCTTGATCCTGTTATGAAGGCGTGCAGCGGACTCTGGGTTGCCCACGGAAGCGGTGACGCTGACAAAAAGACCGTGGATAGTAATAGCCGAGTCAAGGTCCCTCCGGATGACGCAAAATACACGCTTCGAAGGGTCTGGCTTACAAAGGAAGAGGAAGACGGATATTACTATGGGTTTTCAAACGAGGCACTCTGGCCCCTTTCGCACATATCATACACGCGTCCGAAATTCGAGGAAATGGACTGGAAGATGTACGAGAAGGTCAACAGGAAATTCGCAGACGCTATTCTGGAAGAGGTAGGCGGCAGGAAGGCGTTTGTCTGGATACAGGATTATCACATGTCGCTCCTCCCTAAGTTTTTAAAAGACGCTGCCGGGAACAGGATCATCACCGCTCATTTCTGGCACATACCATGGCCTAATCCAGAGGTCTTCAGGATCTGTCCTAAGAAGAACGAGATACTGGAAGGACTTTTGGCAAATGACCTTTTGGGATTCCACCTCAGGCATCATTGCGAGAATTTTATATCCACCGTGGAAAAGGAGATAGAGGCAAGGGTTGACAGAGAAAGATTTTCTATTATAAAAGGCGGTCACGAGACAATGATAAGGCCCTTTCCCATAGGGGTTGATAATAAATATGTAGAAGAGCTTTCGGCATCCAAAGACGTCAAAGAATACATGCAAAGCCTTAAGGAAGAATTTTTATTGCATTATGATTTTATCATGCTGGGCCTTGACAGGATAGATTATACAAAGGGCATATTGGAGCGTTTGCATGCCGTGGACAGGTTCGTAGAAAAATATCCCGAGTATAAAGGAAAATTTATATTTATCCAGATGGGCCGCCTTTCAAGGATGCACATACCCGCGTACAAGAACCTTAATGACGAGATAAACGCGCTTGTCGAGGAGATAAACTGGAAGCATTCGCACGAGGGGTGGACGCCCATAATCTTTGTGAGGAGGTATGTCAACTATCCAGAGGTCATGGCGTTTTATAAGCTGGCGAATATCTGCATAGTCAGCCCTCTCCACGACGGTATGAATCTGGTGGCAAAGGAATATGTTTCTGTGCGTAATGATAATACCGGAGTGCTTGTATTGAGCCAGTTTACAGGGTCTGCGCGGGAACTGCATGACGCGGTCATGATAAACCCGTATGATACAGATGACTTTGCGGATAAATTGAAGATCGCGATAGAGATGGATAAAAAAGAAGCATCTTCCCGCATGCAAAAGATGAGGAAGCAGGTCGCGCAAAATAATATCTATAAATGGGCAGGCAAGGTCCTATCCGCACTCCTGAAGTTCGAATTCAAAGAATAATATGAAATATCTTTTTAATGACTGGAATACTGTTTCCTTCAAGCTACAAAGGTCCAACCGGATATTTTTATTCTTTGATTATGACGGCACGCTCACGCCTATTGTCTTGAGGCCGGAACTGGCAAGGATATCCCCAAGAGTAAAAAATTCAATCAGACAATTAAGAAAAAATCCCAAATTTATAATAGCTATTATAAGCGGCAGGTCCCTTAAAAATGTGAAAGGCATGGTCGGCATAAAAGATCTTATATACGTCGGTAATCACGGGCTCGAGATCGAGGAAATAGGAAATAAGATCTTGAAACCAAAGGGCCATTCGACAAAGGATTTGCTGAACAGGATCAAGCGGCAGCTTAAAAAAGAATTAAGGCATATAAAAGGCGTTATTGTAGAGGATAAGGGATGCACATTGAGTGTGCACTTCAGGATGGTTAATCCGCAGAAAAAAGGCTTGGTAAAGAATATATTCGCGAGCGTTGTAAAACCTTATGTCGTTTCAAAAAAGATACGGATTTCAGCTGGTAAAATGGTCTTAGAGGTAAGGCCTGGTCTTGACTGGGATAAAGGAAAGGCGGTCCAGTATTTACTCAGGAGGCACAAAAAGGCATTGCCGGTTTATCTAGGCGATGATGTCACTGACAGAGATGCCTTCCGCGCTATCAAAGGCAGGGGCGTGTCAGTATTTGTGGGCAAACCTGAGAAGCCCGTAAAGGCGGATTATTTTTTGAAAAGTCCGATAGAGGTGGAGAGATTCATAAAGAGATTGTCAACTTAAGGGTTAATTTGGTTGACTTATTTTTGTTTTCATAATAATATACTGACGATATGGCAGAGTCGGTGAAGAAAAATAATGACAAGAGTTTCAGGTTTTACACGCGTCTTCATCTGAGGGTACTGACAGGGTTAAGGGCCTCTAATATAGAAGAGTTTTTAGACCTTATAAAGACAGTACCTGGCTCGTCCATATATTATCATACCCATCATTTCCTGCAGCAGCACGAACAGCTTTCCCCGGAGCCGCCGAATGATTTTGCCCACTGGATAACTAACGCGTTGAATGAAGAGGTCCTGGCTGAAAAAATCGCCAGCATCGATACGATCCAATACCACACTATACGCTCACTAAGAAATGAAACAATAAGGGTGATAAGGGATTACATAAGAGAAAACCCAAGGACGAAATCGAGATTTGCCTCGCCTGACAAGGTATTCCATTTTATAAAGAGCGTGAGTTTTATCCTGCCTACGCCTTATGTGGCAAAGGACCTGAAGGATTTTTTAAATATACTGCAAAAGGTCACGACCAATTCGATATATTTTCATATGTTCGAGGCAAGGTTAAGGCTCGACAAAGAGACGAATGACTTTTCTTTCTGGCTGGGCACGTCTTTAAAGGAAGTGGACCTGGCTAAAAAAATAACATCCATGGACCCGTATACGTATACCATGGAAGATCTGAGGAAAAAACTCATAGGAATAGTCGGACAAAGGGTGCGGGATGCAAAGACTTGATAGATACGAGCCGATAGTAGGCAAAAGTAAAATAGATGAGTTAAGGATGCTGGCCGGTTATCTGAAGGGCAAGGTGATCCAGTATATCAATTCCACTGCTGTAGGCGGAGGCGTAGCTGAGATACTCTCCAAGATCCTGCCTCTTATGCAGGAGCTCGGCGTCAATACGCAGTGGGATATAATCAAAGGTTCCCCGGACTTCTTTGACATGACCAAAAGCATCCACAATGCCCTGCACGGTAAAGACACCCTTATTACAAAAGAAATGTGGAACACCTTCAATGCTATAAGCAGCCAGAATATAAGAGAGATGAACCTGTACGGCGATATAATGTTTATACATGATCCGCAGCCAATAGCGCTCGTAAAAAGAAAGTCCGGGATGAAAAAGAGCAAATGGATATGGCGTTGTCACGTAGATGTCTCAGCCCCTGACAGGAAGGCGTGGGATTTTCTGTCAAATTTTATTGACCAGTATGACGCGGCTGTTTTTTCAAGCGCGCATTTTGCCCATACGATGAAAGCAAAGCAGGTTTTGATCTCGCCGTCTATAGATCCTTTCAGCGACAAGAATAGAGATGTCACGCAAAAGGAAATAGACGCGGTTTTGAATAAATACAAGATCGACCCACATCAGAAACCTATTGTATGTCAGATATCAAGATATGATGCACTGAAGGATCCAGTGGGAGTCATAGAGGCGTATAAGATGGTAAAAAAATACGTTGATTGCCAGCTGGTCTTGGTCGGAAATCGCGCTGCTGATGACCCTGAGACAGACAAGATATACGGCCAGGTGCTCGAGGCAGCCGGGGGAGATCCTGATATTCACGCATTGCTGGTCGAGGATATACCTTATGAGATAAATGTGCTGCAGCGGGTATCGGACATTATAGTCCAGAAGTCTATAAGGGAAGGCTTCGCGCTGACTGTCTCTGAGGCGCTTTGGAAGGCCAAGCCAGTTGTAGCGTCAGCTGTGGGTGGTATCCCATTGCAGATCAAACACAAGTACGGCGGGCTTTTGTGCCACAGCATAGAAGGCGCTGCGTTTTCGATAAAACAGCTTTTGAACGCGCCGGAGTATGCTAAAAAGCTCGGTGAGAATGGCAAGGAGCATATCAGGCAGAATTTCCTCCTGACCCGTCATATAAGAGAATACATGCTTTTATTTCTATCTCTTTATAGTGAAAGCGGCGTGGTAACGCTTTAGTCTGATTGTCAAATATGTGATGTTTTCAATGTTGCGTTACGCTTTTGCGCACCGCACCACCCAGCCCAGTGGGTTTTGGGGCATCTTTTTCGCGAGCGGGCACGGTGTCTTTTCGGTCCAGCAGGTGCTTCAAAAAGACGCTCGGCTGCCCCAGCGAGGCAGCCTTCGCTCAGTGTAATTTTTTGCTCTCGCCTGTCTATAGTCCCCGGGCGAACCATGCCCGCAAAAAATTCCAATGCTTTTTTCAACACCTGCCAGACCTAAAAGACGAGCGAGAGAAAAAAATGAGCAAAATTTCCTCGCTGGGGAAATTTTGCGTCCCCAAAACCCACTGGGCTGGGTGGTGCGAAATAGCTAAAACTGTAACGTGACTATTCAGATAGTGCATTTCCGATTGTCAAATAAGGGTTGACAAAGAGGAGGAAAGATATATAATATAACCAATATAGTGGGAACCTTTAAATCAGCACAGAGAGGCTGAAAAGGTGATAAAAATGATAAGTGTTAAGGGAAAATATATAATCTGTACCTTTTTGCTTTAAATAGCGGGAAGGTATTTTTTTTGACCGGAGGCAAAGGTGGCAAAGTCAAACGTCTTGACAAAAGAAGAGATCGCGAGGGCAGTTACAAGGATGAGCCACGAGATTTTAGAGAGGAACAAGGGTTCGCAACACCTTGTGATTATTGGGATCAGGACAAGGGGCTGTGTGCTTGCAGAAAGGATTGCTGAAGCGATTAACAGAATAGACGGCGTGAAATTACCCGTAGGAGCGCTTGATATAACGTTATACAGGGATGATTTGAGCGTAGTGGCTGAGCAGCCAGTGATCCGCAATACAGAGATAGATTTTGATATAGAGGGTAAAATCGTGGTGCTGGTGGACGATGTCTTGTATACAGGAAGGACTATAAGGAGCGCCCTGGATGCCCTGGTAGATTTTGGCAG
>CAZBAQ010000074.1:0-5141 GCA_964489855.1 uncultured Planctomycetia bacterium
AGGGAACCTACGGCTTCGTAGGCCGGCACTCTATCCAATTGAGCTATGGGCGCGGTAGTCGTATGTATTATATCTTAACTTAACAAATCGTGCGTGTCAAGATTGTCAGATTAGGGGTTAAGGCGGTTGCGGAATTCACCCCAGGGAAACTTTGTGCCCGGGCATTCCGTACATGCACCTTTGACCTGGCCGTGACCTAATATGTTAGAATTAGGAATATTGTAATAGTCCTTTAATTTATTTACCAAAAAGACCAATGATTCCATTTGTCTTGGCGTAACCCTGTCCTCGCTAAAATTGCCGACGAGACAGACGCCTATGCCATTGTAATTCATCTCATTTGCCTTGCAGTGTGCGCCATTTTCCTGGTGAAGCCATCTCGGAGACACCTCTATCTGCCCGTCCTTTTTCCCGGCCGTGCCGTTATCTATCACAAAATGATAACCCAGTCCCTTCCAGCGTCTTTTTATATGGGCCTTGTCAAAATTAAGCGCGTTACCGACATCTGTGGCAGAATGATGGATTATTATGTAATCCCATTTTCTTGAAGGCCACATGGGTATCACTGCCATTATTGGCGCGGCATTGGGTATGACCAGCTTCTGGCCCTTTTCCAGCACATCGGCATCTCTCAAGCTATTGGCGTTTATAACATCACTCATATCGACGTCGTACATCTTGCTTATACGCCACACGGTCTCGCCAGGTGCTACTTCATGATACACGGTCATCCTGGTGATCTCTCCCGGCGCAGTCACTATCTTTCCGGGAATCGTTGGGTATGGTTCGATCGTATGTATACCCTGGGTAGGCCTTACCGGAACCCTGGCGCAGGAACTAAAGATTAATGCTAAAACAATGATCGGGAATACATTTATTCTTTTCATGCTACCTCACTAACGTTTTTAAAGGCACTATCTTTATGCCCTCGCCTTCTAATTCAGGGATCATCTCTTTTATAACCTCAAGTGTGGCCTTTTTATTATGCCCCACGCCTATAGCACGGCCTTCCTTTTTTGCAATGTTTGCCAGTTCCCGGATCTGCCCTCTTATATACGCCGCGAAATACCCCAGATCAGTCTGGTCTGTAAGGTCTAAAAACACATCCCTCTTCGCGTATTTTAATTTTATATTATGCGCTATAAATGAACACACCGAATCCGGAGCTGTAAGGCTGTCCAGGAAAAATAATTTTCTTTTTTTTAATTCACCGAGCACGATTCCCATCACCCTCTTGTCTTTCGTTGCCTTTGAACCCTGATGGTTGGAGACCCCTATAAGACCTGGGATGCTCTCGATGCCCTTGTCTAATATAGAGACTATCCTGTTTTCTTTCATGCTTGAGCGGATCGTATTAACCTCTGCCGCGATATCACTCTTTGACTCTAAAGGAAGGTGCAGGATTATATCGCACTTCTCGGCGTTCTCTCTGATTTCCTCGACAATATACCTTGAATAACGCAGGTTTGGCAATATGGATATTGTAAGAGGCCTGTCGATTTCCGAAACAAGATCTACATACCTTTTATTATATCCCCAGTCATCAATGACAAAAGCCACCAGTCCCTTTGGTCTGGTGGCTTTATAAAATATGCTTATAGAACCTGAAATTACAAATACGATTATTGCTATTATAAGCACGCGGTGCTTCATAGCATATGATTATATCTGATTTTTAATCTTTTTGCAAAGCAAGATTTATAAACTCAAGAGGCGGGGTTTAAAATAAAAGGTGTGCTATGCAATCAGACATCCCATCTTTCTATACACAGTCTCTTTTAAAAAGGCGAGGTCGTCAGGCCGGAGATCCTTTGTTTCAACCAGCGGAAGCACGGTCAATTTGCCGTTTACCTTTGTTTTGAAAAGCCAGCTCCCCCTGGGAATAGCCTCCCTAGTACCGTCTATTACAATAGGAAGAATGGGTTTCTTTTCCTGTATAGCCAGTTTAAAGGCGCCGTTTTGAAACTCGTTCATCCTGTCTGTTCTGCTTCGCGTACCCTCTGGAAAGAATAGCACTGACATATCACTCCTCAACCAATCCGCAGCTTCCTGATATACTTTTTTGATGCTTCCGAATTTTCCCCGTGACAGCCTTATGTGTTTAGTAAGAAAAAGACACCAGCCAATAAATGGTATCCTAAAAAGACTCTTCTTCGCCACCCATTTGAACTGCATGTGAGTCTTATACATTATTGCAATATCAGCGAGGCTTTGATGATTGGCGACTACTACGTATGTTTTATGCCTGTCGATGTTCTCTAATCCGCTCACCTCGACATGCCAGTATGGATTGAAACCAATAACTACATCTGCCCACCAGAAACATTGCGAGTGGATAATCTTTCTTTGTCTATCAAAAGGGAAAAGTATTATAGTCAAGATAGATTCTACTAAAAAGAGCAAGATGGTAAGAACTGCGATAACTGTCCATATTGCTCCTGAAACTATAGTTGTCATTTTATATTCCTGATTGCTCTAGACATCGACAATATTAAAGGCGGTGATTAACGAGTTGACAAAATAAGGCCTGCGTATAAATAGCAGGCCTTATCTGTTTTCAGGTTATAGCTTTACTACGTTCTGAGCTTGGTTGCCTTTAGGGCCTTTTGTGATTTCAAACTCGACTTGCTGACCTTCTGCTAAAGTCTTAAAGCCATCACCCTGTATAGCGGTATGATGTACGAATACATCAGCTCCGTCTTCAGGTGTAATAAACCCAAAACCTTTCTGGTCATTGAACCATTTTACTGTTCCTTTTGCCATTATCTACTACCTCCTTTCCTTAAAATTATAGTAAACAATGGCAGAAAAACAAAAAAACCGAAAGGCGAATTCTTAACTGCCTTACGGCTAAAGACTTCTACTCACTTATTTACTACTTTTTACTGTAATCTAGTATACATTGATTGGTTACCGTTGTCAACTAAATTATTCTCCATAGACGGGTGCCGTTTGGCACCAAAAACGGTTATGCGTTGCTTATAAATAAACGTTTCAGGGAGTCGCCGAGTCGTTTTTTCCGCATCTCTCTGGCTATTATGCTTTTTAACAGGCGCGGACTCGCTCCTAAAAATGAAGCGGCTTCGTTAAAACTAAGAAATCTAATTATCAGAATTTTTTTCAATATTTTTAAAAGGGCAAGCGGTGTATAAAAAGAAAATTTTATCTTTCTGCCTATTTTTTTTAAGGCGGCATGGCTGTAGGTATCAGAATAAAGTTCGCCCTTCTCGGTAACATGATAACCGGGTGTTTCCTCCGCTATCTTCTTAAGGGGCGAAAATTTCTCTATTCTTAACTTCTGGAAAGTAATGGAATCGAGGCTTATCTGTTTTGCGAATTTCGATATATGCAACATCTCTTCCTCGGTCTCGCCTATATTGCCATAAATAAAGTAGCCATGGTAGTAGATGGGGTATTTTTTTAGTACGTCAAAGCATTTTTTTATGGTGGCTGAGTCGAAACCCTTGTTAAGCTCAACCAGTATATGATCGTGCGGGGATTCTATGCCTATTAAGAGTATCTTGAACCCCGCCTTGACCATCTTGCTTAAAAGCAAAGGATATTTGGCTATCTCGATACGGGTCTGCGCTATGAAACGTTTTTTTATCTTGCGCGCTATTATTAAATCACAGATCTCTTCCGCCCTTTTTATGTTCGTGAAAAAGTTGTCGTCGCTGAAAAGTATGGTATTGGCGGTTATCTGCTCTATCTCTTTGATAACAGACTCAACGCTACGTGCCGCATATTGTCTCTTTTGCCCCAGCGGATTCAGGCTAAATGTGCAAAACTTGCAGTTGAAAGGACATCCTCTCGCGCTCAAGACTGCATCAAACGTTAGACCTGTCACGTTGACGCCGTTTAATATCAAGCGGTATTGATTTCTCCTTAAACTGCGGTCGGGCGTCAGGATGTCGTTTACATCCTGTAAAAGTCTGTTTTTATTATGGAGCACTTTGCTGTCAATTCTATAAGAAATGCCTGAAATATTTTCAAGCGGCAACCCTTTTAGTATCTCCCTTATCGTCTCTTCTCCCTCGCCTCTTACGATAATATCTATTTTTGGACAGACCTGAAAGAGCTCGTTAACCTCTTCTGTCGCTTTATATCCGCCTACGACCAAAGCTATATTATCCGGCATCAGGTTTAGAAGGTCACGGATTTCTTTAAATTGGCGGTCCCATCCGATGCCAACGCATATAATATCTATTTCCCTGCGTATAAAATCAAGCAGCTTATCAGTATCGCACAGATCTTTTTCATATCTCAGATCGAGAAGGGTTATTTTATCCACAAGGCCCCTGGCGCCTGTGACTACATACTCAAGGCCTGTAGGCGGAAAAAGCCCCATGATGCTTGTCGCGGTGTTTTCGATATACGGATTCAGGAATAAGGCATGTTTATATTTCATCTGTCTTTACGTTGCGTGGTGAAGCGGTGGTGATTGCGGTGCCTGTGCCCGTGGAATTTCGAGCGTCTTCCTCGTCTTCCCTGGTGCGGTTTTGGGCCCTGGGGATATCTTGGCTCTTCGATAAATTTTTCTTTTGGAAATTCAGGGTGTTCTATTATTGGCAAGGTAGTCTTGATAAGTCTTTCGATGCTTCTGACATCATTGCCCTGTTCAGGCGTCGCAAAAGATATGGCGCGGCCTTCGTGCCCCGCGCGGCCTGTGCGACCAATACGATGCACATAATTCTCAGTATCATCCGGGAGATCATAGTTTATAACCAGCTCTATACCTGTAACGTCAATACCCCTGGCAGCAATATCAGTGGCGACAAGTATCTTATACTTCCCGGATTTAAAACCATCCAGGGCCTCTTTTCTCTGTGAAAGCGAACGGTTTGAGTGGATCTCAGCTGCCCTGCGGTTCATCTGCTGTAAGTCGCGCGCGATCTTTTTAGCGCCTATTTTTGTCCTGGAAAAGATAAGTACTGGACCGTGATAGCGGTCAAGCAGCTTTATTAAAAGCTGACGCTTTGAGATTTTTTTGACAATAAAGACTTCCTGTATAATGTGATCCGCGGTAGTCCCTGAGGGTGCGATTTCAACATGTATAGGTAGTTTCATGTGCGCGGCTGCCATTCTAACGATTTCTCCTGGTATGGTCGCAGAAAAAAGCATGGTCTGCCTGTTCCGTGGAA
>CAZBAQ010000075.1:0-5056 GCA_964489855.1 uncultured Planctomycetia bacterium
AGCTCGTCCCGCCGCAAGAGCCGCTCCTTTTTCTTCCACACAAAATTCAATGCCCTTGTCTGCCCCACTATGCTGAGCCACACCGTTATTTTTCCCCTGTCCCTCACCTCTTCCAGCCTGCCCTTCTCCCATATCTCCAAAAAAATCCCCTGCACGATGTCTTCTATGTCCTGCTGGCTGAATGCGATCCCATTCCTCAATAATCTCTCCCGCGCTGAATAAAACAAAAGGCCTGAGAAGCGTTCTATAAACTCTTCCCAGGCCCTTTCGTCCCGCCTGACACATCGCTCAACGAGCTTACGCGTATCATCAAACATATCCTGATGCTACCATGGCCGCCGAAAAAACTCCATAGCCCCACAGTCAGGATAAAATGACTGGTTGAGATGGTCGAGGCGAAACCTCGACCATCTTGTTTCTTATGCCAGATAGAACAAACTCTTCATACTCTGCAGCGTCCTTAAAATATCCCTCATGTAATTTGTTATCTATCAAAAATGGAAAATTCCTTACACCAACATAATCTAAATAACTAGACCATCTATAGTTTCTCAAAAACTTTTTTGCGCGCCCTAAGCCTTCAAGACCCTTCTCTCTAAATTGAGGCTCGATAAGTTTCAAAGGGTTAAGATGTATATATTGAGATACTTGTGTAATATAACTATCAGTTTCGATAGGGATAGCCTTAAAAATACCTTGAAACAGGACGCCACTCCTTTGGTATTTTTTATTAAAATACATCGTGTAACCAGTCCCTAACTTTTGCATAAATTTTTCAATCCCTCTATCTGTTATTTGCTGTAATATTAAATGAAAATGAGTCGGCATCAGCACAAAATATAAAATTTTTACCAATTTATCTAAGATGGTCGAGGCGAAACCTCGACCATCTTGTCTGGGGATCTCTCTGGTCAAATGTAAAGATAGGTTTTTACAGTTAAATTTTGACAATGAGTAGATAAAACGCAGGTAATCATTGTCATTACAAAAGACTTTTCTTTTATCTGTTCCACGATTATAAATATGGTATATCTTTTCTGTCCCGAATTGAATTTTTCGCATATCCAGTTTCAAGGTCAAGGGTTAGGATTTGGTCGAGGTTTCGCCTCGACCATGCTCGCTTTGCTTGACACAAATCCTCCTTCCATTATATCAGACAAGGGAGGGTCGATTTTCTTTCAAAAAAAATGCAAAAAAATAGCCAGTGCTACCAAAAGTAACACTGGCTATGTGATTCTGAGTGGTCGAGGCGAAACCTCGACCAGCGCTTATTCTGCTACTGGGATAGGTCCCAGCTCTCTTATCTCTTTGGTGTCCCTGTTCAGATCATACATCTTGGTCGAATCCATCTTGAAGCCAAACTTCTCTTCCATCTGTCTGTCGATCTCCATTAAATTATTCTGCTCCATTGAAAAATACGCCTGAAGCACTCCCATCCTGCCGAATGTCGCCTGCTTGGAAACATAGAACTTCTCGAACTCCCCGAGCTCTTCATCATTCTTAAAGGTGTAGATTAATGTCATATCTGGCTCTGCTGGCGCTACCTCTACTGCATCCTCTTCCTTATCCTTGTCCTTTTTCTTGCCCCATGCCGCGCATGCATCATCAGCCATAAACACGAGCCCGGCCACAAACACGACGAGCAATAGTAATACTATAACCTTTTTCACTACGCCACCTCCTCGTTTTAGTTATCTGCCGAACCAGCCTCTTTTCTTCTTTTTCTTTGGCTTCTCTTTTTCAACCTCTTCTTTTGCTGGTTTTTC
This sequence comes from uncultured Planctomycetia bacterium, assembly GCA_964489855.1. Lineage (GTDB taxonomy): Bacteria > Omnitrophota > Gorgyraeia > Gorgyraeales > Gorgyraeaceae > JAHIPS01. The sequence continues at coordinate 1,767 of CAZBAQ010000075.1, forward strand.
TTTGGGCAGAGCAAACTTTGCAGCTGTGGGTTTCATATTTGTAATCTCACTAAGACGCTGCTTTGCCTGGTTCTTCATCCATTCTTCCCTTGCCTCAACGCTCACTTTGCCATACGCCACCTTTGCTTCTTCTGTCTTTCCGGCCTTTACCAGCATTGCCGCACTCCTGAGCGTATAGTTCAAATTTGCAGGCTCCACATCCTGCACCTTTTTAAGCTGTATAACCGCTTCATCATATTTACCTGCTGATTCATATAAATCAGCCAGACGGACATTTGTATTTCTATCTCGAGGGGCGACCTTTACAGCTTTTTCAAATATATTAAGCGCCTTCTCGCTCTCCCCTTTCCTCACGTATAATTCACCAAGTCTTGTATATTGAGTTATATCATCCGGATTTTTCTTCAGCCCGGCTTCATATACAGCTACTACATCATCCATGCGATCCTCTCTTTGATAAATACTTAAAAGCTCGCTATTTGCCCAATCCTTAAGCCACTGGTCCTTAGCCATGTCTAAAATCTTTTCGTACGCTGCTTCTGCCTTGTCAAATTTTTCTGCGCGCGAATAAAAGATCGCGAGATTCTGCATGTATCCCGCATTGGACGGATCAAGCTCAACAGCCTTTTCCCCGAAAACTACCGCATTCTCCAAATCGCCTGCATTGCTATAGAAATTCGCTGCCTGGGATATTACATTTGGTTCATCCGGCTTTTCTGCAATAAGTTTTTTCCATATACCTTCTGCCTTATCTTTCTCGCCAGCCGTATTATAGGCATTGCTCAGCATCTGAAGATACCAGGCATTTTCTGGTCTGATTTTAGTCAATTTCTCATATACGCCGATTGCCTTATCATACTGCGCCTTTTGATTATATAAATTCCCAAGACGGTTTAAAAGGTCTTCGTTCTCAGGCACAATATTTACTGCCTTCTCATAGAGCGCCATTGCCTCATCTATTTTATTTTCCCGCACATATGCATCGCCCAATGCAGAAACAGCACCTGCGAGAACAGATGGGTCTTTCTCAGCGTAAACGCTCAATTCGTTAATGATTGCTTCTTTATCCTCTTTCTGGGCTGCAAAAACCAGAACAGGCAATAAAAAGATTGCGATTGAGATGAGAGATGAAATTTTTCGCATATGAGCCTCCCTAGGGTTATGTATACAATTTTAACGCCAGGGTTATAAATGTCAATTCATTTTAGATAAAATTCGCAATCAGTGAGCTAATAAGGGATATAGTCGGTCAAGTTAGCCGCGCTGGTCGAGGCGAAACCTCGACCAGTGGTCGAGGTTTCGCCTCGACCAGCTCCAATATCACTCCTTGAGAAGACTGATCAATCTTTTCTGTACATAAGAACGGATTTTAGAATTAGGTATTTTTCTTACCCAGTCTTTAGCTTTTTTAAACCTAAAACTTTTCGGAAAATGAAGCTCGGGAAAATACCCAAATTGTTTTTTCCTGCAAGCCGATAGATATAAACTGTCAACCAATGCCTTTTCTGGTTCAGCTATTAAAAAACTTCCTGTGCCCCTATACCAATCGAATCCATTAAAAAATGAAGGGGTAACTCTATGAACTGAAAATGTCCCTATCTTTGTGTGGATTATCTTAGTATGGATCGTCGAAGCCAGAGTAACTATCTGTGGAATCTGTTCAATTATCCCATATAGATATAATGCACTTACAAAAGATACATATGCACGATACCTTGGAAATAAATATGGTATTACCGCGTAAAGACTCAGGTGCTCATTATCAGCCTCACCCCAGATGCCTCGATATATCTTAAAAATAAGGCCTTGCTTCTCTAGAAAATTAAGTGTCTGCACCGTATTCGATAGAGACCTCCCGGAAAGAGCAGCTAATTCATGCGTTGTAAATATGGGCCGATGTAATTTTTTAATATTTATATATGTCAAAAATGACTGATTAGCCATCATCTCTTTTCCTTGACTCATTAATAAAATCAGCTACCTTTAATTTTATCTCATCCCAGGAAGAAGAGGAATCATATACGCCTTGATCCTCTGGTGATAAATAAGATACTACCGTATCTCTATATTGTTCAAAACTCACTTCAAGCATATTATCATAAGCCCTGGCTAATTTAGCTTTACTTACCCCTGCTTTCGCAGGGGTGACATCTGGTTTCGCAGGAGTCAGGAAAGGTTCACATTGCGAACTCAAAATATATAAATCAAAGATATCCCTGGCCTGAATCGCAGATCTGTCGGCAAGCGCCTCTATTTTCTGTATTACTGCGGATTGAACATCATAATGCGGAACTAATAAAGGCAGCAGTTTATACGCACGCAGGATAATATCTGAAACGCCCTCAACAACTATATTTCCTCTAAATCCTCTGCGAGAAAATTCAATCTTGGTAAAAAAGTCCTCTCCTGCAAATGTTATTAAATGGACCTTAAATCTCTGAGTCGTTTCAGTCTGCTTTGCCTTAATAATATCTGGCAGAATAATTCTTTCGACGCCGAATGGCTTTAAAAGGTCCTGAAAAGATCGATGTTTTAATATTTTCATAACTGTATCTTTTAAAACATGTATCTCTACTCCTTGCACATCTAAATCCATATCTTGAGAATAGCGGAAACTACTAAAGAAAAAACGTAAATTTGAACCTCCTTTAAGAACACATGATTCTGCCTTGAGTTTTCTGGTAAACCACCTTAAGAATTCTAAATGAAATATCTCTCTTAATTGTAATGAGTTATGCACTTTTCTATCCATATTATTATGTACTATAGTTTAGTATATATCTAAATTAAAATACATATTCAATATAAGTTTACCTGACTAATAACCAAATGTCAAGTGCCGGGGGACATTTTCTTTCAATTATTTTTTGGATGGATTAATTCATGTGAATGAGGACGCCCTGGTCGTCGAAGAATTTGCGGTGTTTTAAAAGGCGGGATGTTTCTACGAATTTAAATGGGCCGTAGTCGACCTGGGTACCTGCTTCGTCGTCAGCATTGTACGGCAGGACATGAAGGTACATATTGTCGCTGTTCCACGGGGTTAGCGAAGGATCGCCGGTTACACCTGACCACTGCGTGTCACTACCAGTAACCGTCGAACTACCAGACCTATCCCATTTATAGCAGTAATAAGCGATGTATCCATCATCAAGGTTAGTGCTTGTAAAGTTAAACTTCTCTACAGAGATATCGCCCTGGTACCACGTCCCTGCTGTTCTATTACAGGTAGCATCTGCAGGAGCTGGTTTTGTGCGGATTATGATTTCCTGATAAGCAGTTGGTGTACC
>CAZBAQ010000076.1:0-5008 GCA_964489855.1 uncultured Planctomycetia bacterium
AAAAATTCCAATGCTTTTTTCAGACTCCCCTGACCAAAGAGACAAACAGGCGCAATTTTCAATTCGCTCGCAGACCTTCTTTTAGCTTTTACGGATAAGCACCACTCAGCCAGTGCTTTGAGAGGCATGGTTGGGTGGCGTAGAACTATAATGATGATTTAGCGATTTCGAGCTGGTGTTTTATCTCAGTATTCAGCGGGTATAACTGGCGGGCTTTTTCCAAAAGCAATATTGCCTCTTTATGCATGCCGAGCCTGTTGTAAAGGCCTCCTATGTTCTCGTAAGCGAGCGCGTAATTATTCAGCGCAATGCTCATCTCATAACAATGCGCGGCCTCCTGCAGCTTTCCCTCCCTGGCGTATATCACGCCCAGGTTGTTATAAGCAATGTCATAGCCATCGCCGGGACTTGCCTCGTTGGACGCCATAAATTCCTTTTTAGCATCCTCCATCATACCCCTTCTAAAATATTCCACGCCAAGATTGCAATGTAAAAGGAAGCTATCCGGTTCTCTGGCCACATCATTTTTATAAAGCGTGAAAGGGTCGCCCCATTCCTTGTTGCGCTGTATTATCCTGGCCGCGTAAAGCATCATGAGGCTGGCTAAAACAAGTACTGACATGCGCCTCAACCAGCGCGAACGAACACTGTCTAAAATCCCAAAAAACAACATGCTCGCCAGCGCCGCGAATGCCATTGATGAAAAATAGACCCAGTGCTCCATCAGCGTCGCGTGCAAAGGCATCAATATGTTAAGGTACGGCGCAAGGCCTATTAAAAACCAGCACAGAAAAAACAATACCAGCTTTTTTTGCTTTGAAAATTTGTATGACGATATGAACAGCAATACCAGAAGAGGCGCGCCCAGCCACACGAACGCATCTTTAAAGCTACTGACCACGAAATGATACTCGCTCTTCAGGGTAACCGGCGCCACGATAAGCTGAAGGTAGATCAGCACTATCCTTGGCAAGGTATAGAGCCTTTCCAGAAAACTCGCCTCGTTTACCAATGACAATGTCCTGTGAAAAGGGTTACCTACAAATATAAACCTAAAAACACAATAAATAATAGCGATGCCCAGCAGCGCCAGTGATACGAAAACTGCTTTGCGCCTTTTATCTTTTTCCAAAAATATAAACGCGTACGCCATGATAATAAAAGGCAGCACCAAAATACTTTCTTTAGTAAAGACCGCTAATATAAAAATAAGGACGCTCCACAAAAAATAGAGCCGTGATCTTTTTGTCCCGTTTATAAAGAACAATATGCACAATAGTGATAATAGGCTCGCAATGAGCCCGTCCCTTGTCGCTATAGGCGTGACCGCCTCGCTGTTTACGGGAAAGACCGCAAATAGCGCGCTCGAAAGCCACGCCACTTTTTTCCGCAGGCCCAGTTTAAGCAGGAGGACGTAAAGCAGTAACGCATTTAAGATATGAAGGACCACGCTAAAGAGATGATAGCTCACAACATCAAGACCCCACAGATGGTAATTCACCATAAAGGAAATCATGTAGATCGGCCTGTAAAAACCGCCCTCGGTTATCGGCCGCGTGAATATGTCAGTCTTGAAAAGATACGGAAGATACTGCCAATCCTTTATTATGGGATTTTTGATGATGATCACTTCCTCGTCCCAGATAAAAGGATTTTGGAGTGAATTGAAGTAAGGGATGATAACCGCCAGCGCAATCGAAATCACTACTAACAGACCCAAATGCTTTTTCATACACACAATTATACTGATTTTCTACTCAAGTTCAACCTTCCACTTCTTCTGTATGTTCGTTTGTCTGTCCAGAGCAGGCAGGTCTGAGAAAAACATTGGAATTTTTTGCGGGCATGGTTCGCCGGGGAACTGCACACAGGCGAGAGCAAAAAATTACAGTGAGCGAAGGCTGCCTCGCTGGGGCAGCCGAGCGTCTTTTTGAAGACCTGCCTGCTCAGGACTGACCTTATGCTGCTTGCAAAGTAGAGGAAAGCCAGGTATAATTAGGTTCATGAAACTTTCGATATTGATCCCGGCATATAACGAAGAAGCCAGTATCCAGACAATAATGCGCGAGATAAAAGCTCTGGATCTCTCATCCTGCGGCATATCTGAAAAAGAGATCATCCTTATAAATGACGGCTCGACTGACAAGACTGTTGAAAAAGCAACTGCTGTGATCCCTGACATAAAGGTCATCCACCACGTAAAAAACCAGGGCAAGGGTGCTGCGCTTTCCTCCGGCATACCGCATGCGACCGGTGACATCATCCTGATACAGGATGCTGACCTGGAATACAGCCCCTCTCTCTATCCTCTGCTTCTAAAACCTATAACGCAGGACAATCTAGACATAGTCTATGGCTCGCGATTCTTCGACCATAAACATCCTGAAAAAATGAGACTCACTTATTTTCTCGCGAATAGATTCGGGACAGGACTTACAAACCTTTTATACGGCACGCGCTTGACTGACGCCATGACATGCTTTAAGGTCTTTAAAAAACATGCCCTTGCCGGGATAAAACTCACATGCAGCGGATTTGGCACAGATACCGAACTGACAGCAAAGGTCTCGAAGAAAGGTTTTAAGATCAAGGAGGTTGCGATCCCCTACAAGGCAAGGACTTTCAAGGAAGGTAAGAAATTCCATCCGCTCTGCTCTCTAAACGTCCTCTGGTCCATCCTCAAATACTCCCTTATCTGACAATCCTGACACGCACGATTTATCAGGTTAGGTTATGAGAGGAGGTCTCTTGCCCTTAGTTTGCCTGATGCCTTTTTGTAATCCTCGAAATCAATGAATACCAGATCCGGTCTTTTAGTCTTTATCCTTCTTGTATCCCTTGTCCTGGCAGCAATATACTTAAACTCCGCGCCGCATCCTGGACAGGTCTTTGCATGCGAATAGTCTATGCCAAGATGCCTGCAGCTGGAGCAATCCCCTGTAAGGTCCCCTACTATAAGGAGATGCCCTGAGATATCCTTTATGTCAAATTCCTTCCATACCCTTATAAACTCTGTCATGGCTCCTAAAAAAAATGCCCCCAACGTAAAACGCTGGGGGCAAAGGTAACTATTTCCGGCTTAACCTAGCTTGGTTACGTTAGATGCCTGTTCTCCTTTGGGTCCCTGGACAATATCGAATTCTACTTCTTGACCTTCCTGCAAGGTCTTATATCCGTCACCCTGTATGGCTGTGTGATGTACAAATACATCCTTGCCATCCTCGGGTGTGATAAAGCCGTAGCCTTTCTTATTGTCGAACCACTTCACCTTACCCTTTGGCACTATTACTGCCCTCCTTCCGTACCCCTTGCAAAAACTCTTTTCGCAAGGCTGATCATATTATGATAAATAATATCACATGAATGGCTTTTTGTCAATTATTTTGAGCGTTTTATCCTCTCTCTTTTATATTTTATCAATTCGGAAAATATGCCCATTCCATAGACAATCCCCCTGAAAATATTTATCTGCGAGGCCTCTTTAAAATACCTGGTCTCGATGGGTATCTCGGCTATCTTAAAACCGTGCCTTCTGGCGTCTATCAAGATCTGGGCGTCGAACAAAAAATCGTCTGAATAGGCCTGCCAGTTGACTTTTTCCAGGAATTTCCTTGTAAACGCGCGAAGACCAGTGTGGTATTCAGAAAGATCCAGGCCCAGGACATTGTTTTCGTATATTGTCGCAAGTCTGTTTGATATATATTTGCATAAAGGCATCCCGCCCTTAAGGGCTGAGCCGCCCAGGATCCTCGAACCCAATACTATATCTGCGGCATTGTCCAGCAAGGGCAGTATAAGCTCCGGTATCTTTTTAGCGTCATACTGATAATCCGGATGAAGCATGATAACGATATCCGCGCCTTTCTTTAGCGCCTCTTTATAGCAGGTCTTCTGGTTCCCGCCATAGCCTTTATTTTTGTCATGCGCTATCACTGTCAGGCCCAGGCCCCTGGCGACCTCGAGAGTCCTGTCCGTGCTAAAATCATCGCACAGTATGATCTCGTCAACAATGCCCTTTGGTATATCCCTGTAGGTCTTCTCTAATGTCTTCTCGGCATTATAAGCAGGCATTACAATAATCGTCTTGCTATTCATACATGCGTGGGGATAGCGGCGGGTTTATCAGATGTCAGGAAGTTCCTCTGTCGCCTTTTCTTCATAATCATGGAATATGCTTCGTGCCTTTATCTTGTGGTCTTTTTCTAACGTCTTCAGCCTCTCCTCTAATTCATGCTGCATCTTCAGCATGATCTTTACCACATCTGCTATCGGGTCAGGGAGATTTCCGTGTTCAAAATCCAATACCAGCTTCTCGGCAGTCTTTTTCTCAACGATATTGCCCGGCACGCCCACAACAGTTGCGCCGTCAGGAACGTCTTTTACAACAACAGAACCGGATCCGATCTTCGCGCCATCGCCTATTTTAACAGGGCCGAGCACGCAGCTGTTTGAACCTATGACCACGTTCTTTCCTATGGTAGGGTGGCGTTTTTCTTTCTGTAGACTCGTGCCTCCAAGGACCACGCCCTTATAAAGCAGGGCGTCGTCTCCTATCTCTGAAGTCTCGCCTATGACAATACCCATACCATGGTCTATAAACACACGCCTGCCTATCTTGGCTCCTGGATGGATCTCTATACCTGTAAGAAACCTTGAGATATGAGATATCATTCTCGCTATCAGGTAAAGATTGTTTTTATAGAAAAAATGCGCTATCCTGTGAAGCCATATAGCATGCACACCCGGGTAGCACAACACCACCTCCAGCGCGCTCTTTGCCGCCGGGTCCTTATTTATTGCGGAGGTTATATCTTCTCTGATTCTTTTAAACATATCACGCCCTCGCTTAGTTTTGTAATATTTTTAATGTCGCGTTACGCTTTCACACACCACCCAGCCCAGCGGGTTTTGGGGACGCAAAATTCCCCCAGCGTGAAAATTTTGCTCATTTTTTTCTCTCGCTCGTCTTTTCGGTCTGGCAGGTGTTGAAAAAAGCATTGGAATTTTT
>CAZBAQ010000077.1:0-4994 GCA_964489855.1 uncultured Planctomycetia bacterium
TGTCTGCTCGCTGTAATTTTTTTCCTCGGTGATGTCACGGCCCAAAAATATCTGCTGCTCGCGCCTGCCAAAAGTCACGTTGCCCAGCTCGTCGCTCATGCCCCATCTCATCACCATGTCCCGCGCGATCTCTGTCGCCTTTTCTAGGTCATCCTGCGCGCCCGTTGAAAGCTCCCTGAATGCCGAGTCTTCGCCCGCCCTGCCGCCGAGTATACCCACTATTTTTCCTAAAAGCTCTTTTTTTGTAACAATATACCTGTCCTCGATCGGCAATCTCATTGTATAACCCAGCGCGATGCCCCTCGGTATGATCGAAACCTTGTGTAATGGATCCGCGCCAGGAATGAGTAACGCCAGAAGCGCGTGACCTGACTCGTGATACGCGATTATCTTTTTCTCCTCCGCGTTTATCACGCGCGTCTTTCTCTCAGGCCCGGCAATAACCCTTTCGATAGACTCCTGCATCTCTTTTATATTCACGCTTTCATTGTCTTTTCTCGCAGCCAGGAGCGCTGCCTCGTTTACCAGATTCGCGAGGTCTGCGCCTGAAAAACCAGGCGTCTGTCTTGCGATAATCTTAAGGTCCACTTCCTTGCCCAGTTTTATACCTCTCGCATGCACTTTCAGTATCTCTTCCCTTCCTATAATATCAGGCCGCGAAATAACAATCGTCCTGTCAAATCTTCCTGGTCTCAAAAGCGCCGGGTCCAGGACATCAGGCCTGTTGGTCGCTGCGATAAGTATCACGCCTTCCTGGCTGTTAAAACCGTCCATCTCTACTAAAAGCGCGTTCAATGTCTGCTCGCGTTCGTCATGGCCGCCGCCTATTCCCGCAAACCTCTGCCTGCCCACAGCGTCTATTTCGTCAATAAAAATAATGCATCCCTTGCCGCCTATTTTCGCGGCCTTCTTTGCCTGCTCGAATAGATCACGCACTCTTGACGCGCCCACACCCACGAACATCTCAACAAAATCCGAACCGCTGATGTTGAAAAACGGTACCTTTGCCTCACCGCTCACTGCCTTTGCGAGAAGCGTTTTTCCGGTGCCTGGCGGACCCATAAGTAAAACTCCCTTTGGAATCTTTCCGCCAAGTTTCTGAAATTTCTTTGGGTCTTTTAAAAATTCTATGATCTCCTTAAGTTCCTCTTTCGCCTCATCTACTCCGGCAACATCATTAAATGTCACCTTTGCCTTGTCGCCTGATATCTGCCGCGCCCTGCTTTTGCCAAATGAAAGGATCCTGCCTCCGCCCTGCGACGCGCTTCTGTAAACAAAAAACCACAAAAACCCGATAAATAAAAACATCGGGCCGAGCGAATAAAAAAGATTCAACCACAGCGTCTTTGGCGGACTCACGTCAAAATCCGCCACATTCTGCCTGAGCATCCTCAATAGATCCTGATCCTGCTCAGGTATATGCACTGTAAAATTAGCGCCGCTCGAAAACACGCCCTTGATGCGATCCTCCACCTTGACAGCCGAGACTATGGCGCCTGTCTCATGATTGGTCTCGAGGAGCCTGTAAAAATCGCCGTAGCCTAGTTCCTTCTGCGCCGGCTGCGTGGAAAAAGAACCGCTCATCATGTAAACCAGGAGCAGAAAAATCCCCACCCAGAAGAAAACATTCTTCCCGAGTTTATTCTTATTATTATCTTTCTTTTTATTTTTATTTGGTATTGTAGGTTTCATATAGAATTATATTATAGCACCTATATCCCAAAAATCAACCCTGTTCCTCTTAATCTGACAAACGCGACACGCACGATTTGCGTGCCCCGTACCTAAGCGAAGCGAATGGTATGGGGTCAGATAAGCGCCTGGGTAAGGCTCACGCTGGTCTTATTTTTGACAATGTTCACCCCGCCCGGCAGGTCAACTATTGAATTTACGGGCCTATTGTCTATAAGCTCCCGCATCTCTTTCCAATGCTGGTAGGTCAGTCTTCTCAGATCGCCTTTGAGTTCTTTAAGCGCTGCCCTTAAAATCCTTTTTCTTATCGCCTCCGGTTGTCTTTTGAATCTTTTAATGTCGATCAATATCTCGCCATTTTTAATCCTTGAGACGCTTTTAAATTTCCTATTTGCAAATCGCTCGAGGAAGTCATTTTCCATGCGGAGATTCTCGGCTGTATTGGACAATACCTCTTTTACATTGGGATTAAAATTCTTTTCCAGATACGGTATCAGATCACGCCTGACTTTATTTCTTGTAAAAATAGTCTTCGCATTTGAGGAATCACGTCGGCAATTCAATTTACCGGCCTTCAAAAATTCCTCGATCTCGCGTCTCGAAATCTCAATAAGCGGCCTTATGATCTTAAATCCCTGCATGACCTTGAGCGGATTCATGCCACTCAGACCTGCCATGCCAGAGCCTCGAACTAGCCGCATGATCACTGTCTCTGCCTGATCATCTTTATTGTGGCCGACCGCGATTTTTTTTATCCCCTTTTCCCCGCAGACCCTTTTGAAAAAATCATAGCGTTCAAACCGTGCGGCCTCTTCAGGAGAAATCCCTTTTTCTTTTGCGATCCGCGGCACGTCTATTTGTTCGCAAATAATCTCGAGCCCCATTTTCTCCGTGAGTTCCTCGCAGAACCTGCTGTCAGCCGCTGATTCCTCACCCCTGAATCCATGATCCAGGTGCGCGACGTATATATCTACCCCATATTTATCCTTGAGAGAAAAAAGCGCGCTAAGGAGCGTCACAGAATCAGGCCCTCCGGAAAGACCCACTAAAACCCTGTCGCCTTTCTCAAGCATGCCGTATTTTTTTATTGTAGACTCAACCTTGTCAATAAACATTGGCGGGGATGGTCCTTCGCCGCTACAGTTTAGAATTAGGGCAGCTCGGGATCAATTTTGCCTTCGGTGAAATTGGTAGCGGCGAGTGGATTCGAACCACTGACGCGCCGGGTATGAGCCGACTGCTCTGACCAGCTGAGCTACGCCGCCACTTCCTTATCTGATAATCTTGACACGCACGATTTGTCAAATAAGCTTTTAGGATTTCCTCAAAACCTCATTCAGACTTCCAGTCCTATATCCTTCCATATCTAAAACAATATAATTAAAACCCAGCCTCTTTAAACGCCTTATTATTTTATCACAAAATCTCTGATTGAAAAATCTTTTTATGTCTTTTTTATCAACCTCTATCCTCGCGATGCCGGTGTGGTGCCTCACCCTTATACACTTCACGCCCAAACCCCTGATAAATCCCTCTGCCTTTTCTATCCTCTCCAATGCGCTTTTGTGGATTTTTTCTCCATAAGGGATCCTGGACGCGAGACACGGCATAGACGACAGATCCCAGGTCTCCAGCCCCATTTTTTTAGAATATCTCCGCAAATCACCTTTTTTCATACCTGCTTCCTGCAAAGGACTCCTCACCCCGAATTCCTTCTTGGCCCTGCTGCCTGGCCTGTAATCTTTTTTATCGTCCAGATTTGAGGCGTCTAAAACAAATCTGAATCCGCCCCTTCTGGCGATATTTTTCAAATCCCTGAACAGCTCCTTTTTGCAATAATAACATCTGTTTGCCGGGTTGGAGGTGAAATTTTTATTTTTCATCTCATCTGTAAAGATCACCCTGTGCCTGACGCCCAATGACTTTGCGAATCTTTTTGCCTGCTCGAGTTCGGAACGCATGTACGTGTCTGAGGAAGCCGTGACAGCCAGCACATTCTTCCGCGGCAACACGTCCCTCGCGACCTTTAGCAAAAAACTCGAATCCACGCCGCCTGAAAACGCCACCACAACGCTTTCATATTCCCTCAAGATCTTCCCGAGTCTATCCAGCTTACTCATCTCGCCCCATCCCTTAAGTTGACAAATCCGACACGTTCATTTTGTCAACTTAAGCGCTACGCAAGCACGCTCTCTATCCAGCCGCCGCCGACCACATACTCGCCCTCATAAAACACAGCTGCCTGGCCAGGCGTAATCGCCTCCTGCGCTTCCTGGAATTCCACCTCGACCCTGCCACCGCCCGCTGCCTTTAAAACCGCCTTTGCCTTTTTATGAGTCGAGCGAATCTTGACCTCTGCTTCAAATTCGCCATCATGTTTTTTCCAGAACCAATTCAGGTCCTTGACTAAAAACCTTTTCTTTCTAACCTCTTGAGAATCGCCAACAACCACGACATTCTCTTTCGGCCTCACGCCTATTACATAAAGCGGCGCCTTGTGTGAGATCCCCAGCCCCTTGCGCTGTCCTATTGTGAAATTCCAAAAACCATCATGTTCGCCCAAGGCCTTGCCTCTGACGTTGACGATTTTTCCTTTTTTAATGCCTATCCCGCGGCTTTTTCTTATAAAACCGGAATAATCGTTATCAGGCACAAAACATATCTCCTGGCTCTCCGCCTTTTTATGAAGCTTTAATCCCAATTCCCTGGCCTTTAGCCTGACATCCTCTTTATTGAGCCCGCCTACAGGAAAAAGCACCTTTTGGATCTGCTCGTTTGTAAGCGAAAATAATACATACGACTGGTCCTTGGTCTTGTCCGCGGATTCCTTTAATCTGTAAGATCCGTTGTTCTCGATCCTCGCGTAATGTCCCGTGGCGATAAAATCGCATCCCAGCTCCCCCGTCTTTTTCATGAGTCTCCCGAATTTTATTTTTTCATTGCAGACAATACAGGGATTGGGCGTACGGCCGCTAAGATATTCATTTGTAAAATAATCTATGACCTCTTTTTGAAACACATCCTCGAAATTCAAGACATAATGCCTGATGCCAAGTGAGTCGCAAACCCTTTTTGCGTCTTCGATGTCCTGCAAAGAACAGCAGGATCTTTCTTTATACTTACCACAATACTCCTTTGGCCATATCTTCATGGTCGCGGCTATGACCTCGTAACCCTGTTCCTTTAAAATAGCAGCGGCCGTGGCGCTATCTACTCCGCCGCTCATCGCGACCAAAACAAGCTTTCTATTCATCTTATCTACCTCTGGTCGAGGCGAAACCTCGACCAGTTCCATCTGGTCG
>CAZBAQ010000078.1:0-4933 GCA_964489855.1 uncultured Planctomycetia bacterium
CGCAGAACTTTACAAAATTCTTCATCCTCATGTCGAGCTTGGCGAGAAAATGGGGCTTTTGGTGGCGCAGCTCGCGGGTAGAAGAATTTTACAGATAGCCATAAAATATTCAGGCGATGTCGCGAAATACCCGGTGTCTCCTATAACAGTAGCGATCGTGAAAGGCGCGCTTACGCCGATCCTGCAGGATACAGTGAATTATGTAAACTCGCTCATCGTGGCAAAGGAACGGGGTATAAAGGTCAAGGAAGTAAAATCAAGCGATCTCGAAGAATACGCGAGCCTCATAACTGTTGAGATCAAAACCGACAAAGGCTCTCGGACTATAGAGGGGACTTTATTTACAAAGAAGGACGCGAGGATCGTAAAGATAGACGAGTTTCATGTAGACGCAATCCCGCAAGGGTATATGATAGTCGCGCACAATATGGATGTGCCCGGTATTATAGGGCAGATGGGTACTATACTCGGAAAGCACGGCGTGAATATCGCGGCAATGACATTCGGCCGCGCGCTCCCTGGCGGAAAGACAATGTCTGTTCTGAACGTCGACAGCGCAATTCCTGAAAAGGTGCTTGACGAGATCCGTAAGGTCAAGAATATACTGGATGCAAAGCTGATAAAATTATAAGAGGTGGTTATGAAGAAAAAGAAGATCTACATTATCGACGTGACGAATAGAGACGGTGTGCAGACGTCCAGGCTCGGTCTTGCGAAGTTGCAGAAGACCGTGATAAATATGCTCTTAAATGACATGGGCGTGTTCGGCAGCGAGTTTGGTTTTCCTGTCACGCGTCACGAGACCAATTATCTGAATGCGAATCTGGAGCTCGCGCGCAAAGGCGTTTTGAAGCCGATCGTTTTGAGCGGTTGGGTCAGGGCTATCAAGGATGACGTGAAAAAGGCGGTTGAATTAACAGATGTGGAAAATCTCAATCTTTCCATATCAACGTCCGAGCAGATGACGCGCGGGAAATTTCAGGGTAAAAAGACCAGGGACGATGTCCTGAGGATGATGACGGACGCCCTGGATCTTGCGAGGAAAAAGAAATTAAAGATAATCGGCGTGAATGCAGAGGATGCCTCGAGGACTGATATGCCGTTTTTGATAAAATTTGCAAAAGAGGCCCGGGATCACGGCGCTGACAGGATCAGGTATTGCGACACGCTTGGCTATGACGATCCATTTACGATTTACAAAAGGGTCAAGCTTCTCGCGAGCGAGGTCAAGCTGCCGATAGAGCTTCACTGTCACAATGACCTGGGCATGGTGGTTGCGTGTTCGGTCGCAGGCGCAAAGGCGGCGATTGATGCCGGCTGCGACGCGTATATAAACACTACTGTGAACGGCATGGGCGAGCGTTCCGGCAACGCGGATCTCGTTTCAGTGATCCTTGCAATTAAATATTCAAGCGGTTTTAAAGGAAAATATACTCTTGACGAGCGACTCAAACTTGACCATGCATGGAAGATCGCAAAATATGGCTCCTTCGCATTTAAGGTGCCTATACCTATAAATCAGCCAGGCGTGGGCGCAAACGCATTTGCCCATGAGTCAGGCATTCACGCGGACGGCGCATTGAAAGACAGGCGCAACTACGAACTTTATGATTTTGAAGAGCTCGGAAGGGGCGAGGCAGAGGTCATTGATACAGGCAGGCAGATCACAGCAGGCGAATACAGCGGCATCAAAGGTTTCAGGAACGTATACGAGAAGCTTGAATTGAAATTCAAGAACGATAAAGAGGCCATAGGAATCCTGGAGCTCGTGCGGTATGCGAATGTGCATACGCAGCAACCTCTTACCAATGGCGAGCTCAGGTTTATAGCTAAATACCCGGATATAGCAAAGCAGATTTTCACAATGAACCTGTGAGTGCTGGTTGAGGTTGCTGGTCGAGGCGAAACCTCGACCAGACATGGTCGAGGTTTCGCCTCGACCACTTAAGACTTAGCCTTGGACAAAGGAGATTTTCTGTGTCTTGTAGAGTTGTAGTGGGAGCGCAATGGGGTGACGAGGGCAAAGGTAAGATCATTGATATACTCGCTGCTGATGCTGATATTATAGTAAGGTACCAGGGTGGAAATAACGCAGGCCACACTGTGGTTATAGGAGAGGACGAGTTTGTCCTGCACCTTATCCCGTCGGGGATCCTGCATAAGGGAAAGACGTGTATTATAGGTAATGGCGTGGTTCTTGACCCTGCAGCGCTTCTGGACGAGATCGAGATGCTGCGCAAAAAAGGAATCAAGGTGGACGGCAATCTAGTTATAAGCGAGGCAGCTCATATAATATTCCCATACCACAAGATCATGGATAAAAGGCGGGGCGCGAGAATAGGCACTACAGGCAGAGGCATAGGCCCGTGCTATGTGGATAAAATGGCGCGCTGCGGGATACGTGCGATAGATCTGATAAATAAGGCCTCCCTTAAGAAAAAATTGCAGGCAAATTTAGAGGAGTCAGCTGGATTTGATATTGAAAAAATATACGAGCAATATTTAGAATATGGCAAAAAAATACAAAAGTATCTCGCGAACGTGCCGATTGTTTTAAACAAGGCCATTTCTAAAAAGAAACGCATTTTATTCGAGGGTGCGCAAGGCACACTTCTCGACATAGACCACGGTACGTATCCATATGTCACTTCCTCTAATGCCACTGCTGGCGGCGCATTGACCGGCACAGGCGTAGGCCCTACCAGGATAGACAAGGTCATAGGAGTTGTAAAGGCATACACCACGCGCGTCGGCGAAGGCCCGTTTCCAACGCAGTTCAAAGATGACCTCATGGAAAAAATCAGGCGCAAGGGAAAAGAATTTGGCGCTACTACTGGCAGGCCCAGGAGATGCGGCTGGTTTGACGCTGTGATCGTACGGCATTCCGTGATCGTGAACGGACTCGGCGAGATAGCAGTGACAAAACTCGACGTACTGGACGAGATGGAGAAGATAAAAATCTGCATAGGCTATAAATATGAAGGAAAGACATACAGGGATTTTCCAGCAGACATCGATATCCTGGCCAATTGTGAGCCAATATACGAGGAGCATGACGGATGGATGCAGGACACGACCGCTGTAAAGAAATACAAGGACTTGCCAAAGAATGCAAAGGCGTATCTCAAACGCCTGTCAAAACTTTTAGATGTAAAAATAGGCATAGTTTCAGTAGGCTCAAAACGAAGTCAAACCTTAACTTGACAAAATGAACGTGTCGAGTTTGTCAACTTAAGGAGGGAAGGGGATGGTAGATGTTATTTCTGGCACCTATCGGGTCTTTAATAGCGATACTTTTTGCTATTTTTCTTATAATTAAAATAATGCGACACGATGAAGGCACGGCCGAGATGAAGGAGATCGCGGCGTGGGTAAGGGAGGGCGCGTACGCGTATATTAAGAGGCAATACGCTATCGTGGGCGCGTTTTTCGCGGTTGTATTTTGCGTCCTGTTTTTTCTGTATCTGAGAGGGTACCTTATAATATTCGTGCCATTCGCATTTTTGAGCGGAGGATTTTTTTCAGGGCTTTGCGGGTTTATAGGAATGGCTGTTGCCACGCGTTCGAGCGCCCGCACTACAAACGCTGCCAGGACCAGCCTTAATAGTGCTTTGAATATAGCGTTCTCAAGCGGCGCAGTAATGGGACTCATGGTCGTTGGGCTCGGCTTATTGGATCTAAGTATCTGGTATTATTTTCTGGACTGGTTTTATCGCGGGCTTGAAGAATCTCAGAGGATTCAGAATATAACGAGTACCATGCTTAATTTCGGCATGGGCGCGAGCTCCATGGCTTTGTTCGCGAGGGTCGGCGGAGGCATATTTACAAAGGCCGCGGATGTCGGCGCAGACCTTGTCGGCAAGGTCGAATGCGGTATCCCGGAAGATGACCCGCGCAATCCCGCTGTCATAGCTGACAATGTCGGTGACAATGTCGGTGATGTCGCCGGCATGGGCGCTGATTTATACGAGTCGTATGTCGGCTCGATTATTGCCACAATGGCGCTTGGCTCAGCCGCGTTTATTAATTATGGAATGAGCTTAAAGGGAATCACAGTTCCTCTAGTAATGGCAGCGGTTGGCGTAGTCGCCAGCGTCATAGGTACGCTTTTTGTGCGCTCAGGCGAAAAGGCAGAGCAGCATGAACTTCTCATGGCCTTGCGAAAAGGCGTTTTTGTAAGCGCTGGCCTTATCGCTATAAGCTCATATTTTGTAATAAAGTTTGTGCTTGGTATGCGATTTATAGGCGTGTACTGGGCAGTCATATCAGGCCTTTTAGCCGGTATTATAATGGGGCTTTCCACAGAATATTTTACGTCAGCCAGATATTCGCCTACACGGGATGTTGCAAGATCCGCGCTCACAGGCCCGGCCACTGTAATAATAAGCGGCATGTCTGTTGGTATGCTTTCCACTATCGTGCCGGTCGTAGTCGTGGCGCTCGCGATACTAGCGAGTTTTTATTTTTCAGGAGGCGCAAAGGATTTTAATCTCGGGCTTTACGGTGTCGGCATATCTGCTGTGGGAATGCTTTCTACTTTAGGCATAACGCTCGCAACAGACGCGTACGGACCTGTTGCAGATAATGCCGGCGGCAACGCAGAGATGACGCGCCAGAAACCAGAGGTGCGGCGGCGCACAGACGCACTTGACGCGCTCGGTAATACCACTGCTGCCACAGGTAAGGGCTTTGCGATTGGTTCTGCAGCGCTCTCAGCGCTCGCGCTGATCGCCGCATACAGGGAGCAAGTACATTTATTGGGCGGAACTTTAAATACAGATCTAATGAACCCGCGTCTTTTAGCGGGACTTTTTATAGGCGGCATGCTTCCATTTGCATTTTGCTCGCTTACAATGAAGGCGGTCGGCAGGGCCGCGTCAGGTGTTGTGGTCGAGGTAAGAAAACAGTTCAGGGAGATAAAAGGACTTATGGA
>CAZBAQ010000079.1:0-4927 GCA_964489855.1 uncultured Planctomycetia bacterium
ATAGTATTTTTCCGCGATAATCCAGGTTCTCTGCTATAAGATGGGGCATCCACAGCCGCTCTTTAAGCCATAGTGGAATGGCCTTGCTAAAGGATTTAAAGCCGAATGGAGCGTATGCAAGATATGTGAGAAGTATGCGCTCGAATTTCAGCAGGGGTTTGTCATAGAACGCGACATAGCTCAGGTCTTTAGCTTGAATACCGGCCTTTTTAAGGCAAAAATCCACGGCACTCTTTGGAAAGCTAAAATCATGCTTCTTGCGCGTAAATCGCTCTTCCTGCGCAGCTGCAATGATCTCTCCGTCTTTTACAAGCGCTGCCGCTGAATCATGATAAAAACAAGATATTCCTAGGATATAGGTTACCATACTGTTATTTTTTCCAAGTTTTGTCCAAGGCTTTTGTTCAAGGCTTAGCCTTGAACAAAATATTCTCTGCTGTCGCTTTCCCTTCCAGCATTACGTCTTCCATTGACATATAGCGCCAGCTGCCGTACCTGCCTATAGTGTGGATGTTAAAAGGCCTGAGGTAATCTTTTATCGATCTCACTGTATTCGCGCGGTTCGCGTCATATATCGCGTACCCGTACTTTATATCAATTGGCAATAAAACATCTATCTCATCTTTATCAGAAATAATACCTACCTTTTTTAGATCTCTGATCACAGCGACGACCATGCTGTCAGGGTCTATTTTTTGACCCTGAGAATACGATATCTCTACATAGACAGACGTCCTTTTAGAAGGCGCGATATCCATTGAAAAATTCGTTGGAAAACCTATCCTGTAAAAACTAAGGTCTTTTTCCGGATAATATATCCAGTGCTTTTCTGATACGTCATCCCGCTTTATCCCCAGGTTCACCACAAAGATGGACGTGAACCTGAGCGTTGAAAAGGCATCCTTGATTTTATGCGGGAGATTTACAAGGAGCTTAGCAAGTTCAGGGAGAGGAATAGTGGTCACGAGCTTCTTGAATTTCCTGATAGTGCCGTCCTCAAATACTATCTCGCGCCTGTTCTGGTCTATGGTAACCGCCTTTTTATTAAAATGCGCGTTTCTTATTCTTTCTAAAAATCCGTTGGCGAGCTCTGAGATGCCGCCCTTTACAGGGTACCAGAACCTTGAATTATAACCGTATGGTTTTGCGTTGTCTGATATAGCGCCTGTTACAGTATCCTCAAGCGTTGGAACAGGCACAAACCCGTCCAGCCATTCACAGGTCAGCTCGCTTGGTTCGACTGTCCAGAATTTTTTGTTGTAAGGCAGCATAAAATGCTCTGCTATACCATTGCCAAATGTCTTTCTTATCCAGTTCTCGAAATTGCCGTTTAGATTAACGTTACCGGATGATGCGGCAACCTTTGCCTTTATGAGACTTACAAGGCAATCCTTTACCACTGGCTTTGGAAGGCCGTAGAAATTAGCCTGGAATGGGTAGCGCGTGAAATTCCCCTTTGAATAGATCCAGGAGTCACGCCTGTGAGGCGCAAGATTTTCATTTAAAAGCCCTGAGACCAGATTATGCGTGTATTCGTTCCTGAAATGCAGGAGATGGCCGTCATAGTCAAACGTATAGCCGTCCCTCTCGATAGACCTTGCCATGCCGCCTGGTTCATCCTCTTTCTCATAGAGGAAATAGCCTTTTTTCAAATGATAGGCTGCGCTGAGGCCTGCAAGCCCTGCGCCTAAAATTACAATATCATCTTTTATGTGCTGTTTGATCATTCTACCCTAGCTATCCCCACTTTTTTCCCTGTCAGGATAAACACAAGGATAACAATAGCTAACATTACAATGCCTGTGATATTAGAACTAAATGCGACTATCAAAGCTGCGATAGCCAAAAATAAGCTAAATACATACATTATCCGTACGCTCTTCTGGACGCTATATCCCATGGTAGTCAGTCTAATGGCAAAGTGGTCATTGGTCTTGTTAAAGATAGGCTTCTTTTTTCTGACGCGCATTATGATCAAAAAAAGCGTATCGTAGATAGGTAAACTCAACGCGACCAAAGGCGTGATAAGAGCGATAGGCCTTTCAAGAGGCGCGTAGCTTATATTTATGGCTAGCGCCGCTAAAAAAAAACCTGAAAACAGGCTGCCTGAGTCACCCATGTAGATCTTTGCAGGAGGATAATTGTATTTTAAAAATCCCATGTGCGCGCCTATCAGGGCGACCAGTATAATGCCTGAAAACATATCCTGGTTTATAAACGCAACGAAAAACAGGGTCAGAGAGATGATAATGATAAGCCCGGAGGCCAACCCATCCATTATGTCCAACAGGTTAAACGCGTTTGTTATAAATAATACCCATAATAAAGTCACTACGATATTTGCCCAGGCTGGCAAAAAGGATATATTTGTCACAAAGCCAAACAATATCAATATGCCGATGGCAAGAAGCTCTCCTATTATTTTTACAAACGGGCTCAGGTCATTTATATCATCTATAAAACCTAGGATTAATATCAATGTTGAGGAAAATAATAAACCCAGAAATCTTGAGCTATATACGCCTTCAATAAAAAATGTCGCGGCTAAGACAGTTATTAAAAATGCCGCAAAAAGCGCGACGCCGCCGAGGCACGAGATCTCTTGCCTTTTAACAGTCACTGCTGCCTGTACGAATAAAAGTGAGAACAAAAAAGAGCACAGGAATACATAGAAACTGCTCACGATAAGCTCCTGTATAATCTATCCACTTCGTTGACCATGGTCGCAGAGTCAAATCTCTCATCTATCGAAGCTGAAGCGTTTTCAGCCATCACGGAGAAATGTTGTTTATCTTTTAGTATTTTGATTGTCTTATCCGCTATTTCTTCATAAGAACCTGGCTGCGCCAGGTAACCGTTAATTCCGTCCTGCACGAGTTCCCGCGTGCCTCCTGTGTCGGTGACAACTACAGGCTTGCCCTTACAAAGCGCCTCTATTATTGCAATAGGCATGCCTTCCCATTTGCTTGTAAGCACGACCACATCCATTATATCCAGGATTTCAGAGACATCCCTTCTCCACCCGGAAAAGATGAATCTTCCGTTCAGGGGCGTAGGCGCCAATGCCTTTTTGCACCTGTTTTTCAGAACACCATCCCCCACCAGTAAAAAATTCGTATCTGGCATTTTTTCACAGATCCTCACGCTTGCCTTTATAAAATCAAGTGGTGATTTCTGCGGCTTGAGGCAGGATATCATGCCTATAACAGGATCCTGATTCTTGATTCCTAATTCTTTTCTTTTCTCCAATATATTTACAACTGGCTTTTTGAATTCTGCAAGGGGTATGCCATATTTTATTAATACGAATTTATCTCTGGGGGCTATTTTATATTTCAATCCCTTCTCTATATCGCTCTTTGAAACACAGATGATCCTTGTCGTAAACCTTGCCGCTATTCTTTCAAGGAATATAAATAGGTTTTTGACAATCGGGTGCTGATAATCATTAAACGACCACCCATGTACAGTATGAACTACATTACACTTTACGCACTCCACATTACACAAACGTCTGGTCAAATTGTACAGCAATGCTGCCAGGCGGCCAAGGATTCCGGCTTTTGAGCTGTGGGTATGAATAATATTATATTTTTGGCTTCTATATATAAGAAATATATGTATGAATGCTATTATATCAGCTATGGGATTGATGTGACGGACCAGAAATGGCACGAAATGCCCCTTTAGGGCGCTAAATTCCTGACTTAAAAAGCCTCTGGGAGAAGTAATAAAGGATATATTGTATTTATCTTTTGGGAGATTAGAAAGAATACTTAAAGTGGTAAGTTGTGCGCCGCCTAGCTCAGGTTTTGTTATGAGGTGACAGACTCGCATAGAATGCAGTCAGTATAACAAAGAACATGGCCTCTGTCAACTTAGGAAGTGGTCCATATGCTCAAAAAGCTATTTAGCTCTTTTATCTTTGCTTGTAAGTCATTCATAGAAGATCGTATCTCTGTATGGTCATAAGGCTCGGCTGAAATTGCCGCTGTAATGTCATGAAGGTCTTCTTGAATCTTTGCAGCAATCTCCTTGTTTAAGAGTGTGCTTTGTTTAAGATTTTCTATCGTCGAATTTATTACGGCAGCAAGGTCCTGAAGTTCATCCCCCTTTCTAAGCCTGATCTTCAACGCCAAATTACCTTTGGCAACCTCGCCCAGACTCTTTTCAATCCTATAAATAGGGCCCGCTATTCTATGGGAAAATAGAAGGGTTAGAATAAAAATAAAAGGCGACAACAAGAAAAAGTTTCTCATCAAAGTCATGTTTACGACCTTATACATATACACGACTCTTCCTTGAGGATAGACGCTGGATAGCTTTTCTCCTAAAAATGACCATATAGTTGCAAATACAGTATACCCCGTTACAATAGAAACTATTAGCGCCAAAGCAAACACAATACCTATATATCGGAACTGCATTCCCTTTTTTACTAAAAATGTTCTTCTTTTAAAAACGGGTTTTGTAGGCATTTCACTCTCTCCTTAAATTTATATTCCGCCTGACAGTAAAAACTATTTCCTCATTGTTTCCCGCGCTATTTATAAGCGCGATGATACTGTCGAGAGGAAGATATCGCGTCATATTTTTGTCCACTGCTATTACAAAGTCCCCTTCCTTCAAACCAACAGAATCGCCTTTCTGACCACCTGCAACATCTTTTATAACAAGTCCTTCATACTCAAAGGCCATGCCAATCCCCAGATCTTTATACAAGTCTTTGGAGGACTTGTCTACTGGAACGCGTATCTCCTTTTCTATCAATACCCTTACCTCTGAATACTTAGGTCCCAGAAGTTCGTCCATGATCTCTTCCGTGCTCCAGTATTTTACAAGCTTACCCCAGATACCTACAAGCAAATCCCCCTGTTTGATGCCAGCCCTGTCTGCGCTCGAATGAACCATAACCTCGCCTATTGCA
>CAZBAQ010000080.1:0-4889 GCA_964489855.1 uncultured Planctomycetia bacterium
ATCGATGTCTTTGATCTATATAAAGGCCAGCAGGTAGGCCAGGGGAAAAAGAGTCTCGCTTATACAGTGGAGTATCGTTCGGACCAGAAGACGCTCAAGGACGAGGACGTTACAGGGATACACAAGGACATACAGGACGCGCTCGTAAAAAAACTTAATGCCCAGATCCGCTGATTTGATTTAACCAGCTCTTTGTGCTATAATATAAATGTCCCTGCGATGTGCGTGGTGAAGGGAAATTTTTGAGCCAACACCATTACATAGGGAGCCTAACTTTAGGCGCGGCTGTATACCTCGCCGCTAGCGGCAAGGAAACATCAAGCGCTTAAGAGGGCACCCACTTATCAAATGGGTTCAAAAAGCGACCTTTTACACGGCATCTGTGGGGATTTTTTTCAATCATGCCAGATCTATTCGAATCCCAGAAAAAAAATTTAAAGACAATGCTTCCATTAGCTGTGTGTATGCGGCCAGTAAATCTCGATGAATTCGTGGGCCAGAAGCACATACTTGGCCAGGGTAAACTTCTTAAACGAGCGATAGACGCTGACAGGATCACTTCCCTGATACTCTACGGCCCGTCCGGGACAGGAAAGACTGCTCTTGCGCATGTAATCGCGAATATCACAAAGGCGCATTTTAAGGAAGTAAATGCTGTTATTTCAAATGTGCAGGAGTTAAGGGACGCCATAAAATCCAGCAAGGAGCGCGCGCGGGCCAGCGGGAAAAGGACGATACTTTTTATAGACGAGATACACAGGTTTAATAAGGCGCAGCAGGATGTATTGATGCCGGACGTGGAATCAGGCAACCCTGTTTTGATAGGCGCGACAACGCATAATCCGTTTTTCTCCCTTGTTTCGCCGCTCATATCGCGTTCGATCGTATTTGAATTAAAGAGGCTCTCAAAAGAGGACATAACCGAGATATTGAGAAACGCGTTAAAGGATAAAGAGAGAGGACTTGGCAGGATTTCCGTTAAGATGGACGAGAAGGCATTGAGTTTTTTAGCAGAGGCCTCAGATGGCGATGCAAGAAAGGCGCTTAATGCGCTGGAGGTAGGGGTGCTGACTACAAGGCCAGGCAAAGACAACGCTATAAATTTTAATATAGAGGTCGCGGAAGAGTCCATACAGAAAAAGGCAGTGATGTATGACAGAGACGAGGACGGGCATTACGATACAATTTCAGCTTTTATAAAAAGTATGCGCGGGTCTGATCCTGATGCGGCACTTTACTGGCTGGCAAAGATGCTTTACGCAGGAGAAGATCCGAGATTTATCGCGCGTCGTATTGTTATCTGCGCGGCAGAGGATGTGGGCAATGCTGACCCGCAGGCGCTCGTTTTGGCAAACGCAGCTTTTCAGGTGGCTGAGTTTGTGGGTATGCCAGAGGCAAGGATACCCCTTGCGCAGGCCACGTGCTACATAGCATGTTCTCCTAAAAGCAATGCAGCGTATCTCGGGATTGATAAGGCGATGAAGGATGTGGAAGAGAAAAGGACACTCGAAGTGCCGACGCATCTTAAAGACGCCAGTTACCGCGGCGCTAAAAAATTAGGCCATGGCGAAGGCTACAAATACGCTCATCAGCATAAGGACCATTACGTGGAGCAGGAATATATTCCTGATGAGAAAAGATATTACGAGCCGACCGACATCGGGTACGAAAAAAAGATAAGAGAATATTTGAATAAACTGAGGGAGAAATGAATAAACGGACGGTAGCGTTACTTTCTGGAGGGTTGGATAGCATGCTTGCGATAAAACTCATGCTCGAGCAGGGGGTCGAAGTACATGCGTTGAACTTTTTGACAATTTTCTGCACCTGCACATCCAAGGGCTGCATGCATCAGGCAACAAAGGCATCAAAGGATCTAGGCGTACCTTTAAAGGTAATGAATATAACTAAGGAATATATGGAGATCGTCAAGGATCCTAAATATGGCCGCGGCAGAGGCATGAATCCGTGCATTGATTGCAGAATTTTTACATTTAAGAAGGCAAAGGAGTTTATGAAAGAAATAGGGGCGTCTTTTGTTGTAACAGGAGAAGTGCTTGGCCAGAGGCCCATGTCTCAGAGAAAGAACGCGATCGAGATCATAGAAAGAAAATCAGGTCTTGAGGGCCTTATCCTCAGGCCGCTTTCTGCAAAATTCTTTGAACCCAGCCTGCCTGAGAAAACGGGTATTGTGGATAGGGACAGGCTCTTAGATATCCAGGGCCGCCAGCGCATCAGGCAGATCGCGCTTGCAGAAGAACTGGGCGTAAATGATTATCCCTGTCCTGCAGGGGGATGCCTATTGACAGATAAGGGGTTTTCCAACAGATTAAAGGACCTCCTTGAGTATAAACCGGATTATGAGCTTAACGACCTCCATATTTTAAAGACAGCCAGGCAATTTAGGATAAATAAACGGACAAAATTATTCGTGGGCCGCAACGAAAGGGAAAACGAACAACTGCTTTCGTTTTCTCAACCCGGCGATTATGTATTTGATGTTGTAGATATCCCCAGTCCTGTTGGTCTGGTCAGGGGAGAGGTCACTGAAAAAGATATAACACTGTCTTCCTCTATAATGGTCAGGTATTCAGATGCAAAGTCCCCGAGCGCCAAGGTTTCTTATAAGATCCTTCCATCAGAAGAATTGAGATTTGTAGAATCCTCTCCTGCTGCGGAATCAGTTATTACTTCATTCCGGCTATAAACAAAAAGGCTTGACAGGTTTTGATAGTGTGGTATAATGACTACTAAGTTAATAGGGATTATAGAGATTGGAGGAATCATATGAAGATTAGTTATAAAACTGATTATGCGTTTAAAACACTATTAGAGCTAGCCGTGAGTTATGATAAAGGGGTTTTCTCAATACAGGAGCTTGCTAAAAAAGGCGACATACCTGATAAATTTTTGGAGCAGGTCTTGCTGATGTTAAAAAAAGGCGGGTTTGTAGACAGTAAGCGCGGCGTGAACGGCGGTTATTTTTTGGCCAAGGCACCTGATAAGATTACAATAGGAGAAGTAATCAGGTTTATAGAAGGCCCTATAGAGCCTATTAGCTGCGTGGGGAAAGAAAATTATGAGGAGTGTAAGGATTTCGAGGCCTGCGTATTCAGGGATATATGGGGCCAGGTTTATACAGCAACATCTCTTGTCATAGATACTATTACATTTGCTGAACTTGCAAGAAGGGTCGAGGCAAGACAGAAAGAAAAAATACCTCATACATACAGTATTTAAAGAGAGGTTTTTATGCCAGGGATCTATAATGATATAACAGAGACTGTTGGGAATACACCCCTTGTTCGATTGAATAAAATAACAAAGGGCGCTGGGGCTGAAATCCTTGGTAAACTGGAGTCGTTTAATCCTTGCGGCAGCGTAAAGGACAGGATCGGCTATTCAATGATCAAGGACGCAGAGGAAAAAGGTATTTTAAAGCCGGGAGGGACAATAATCGAACCTACCAGCGGAAATACCGGCATTGGCCTCGCATTTATCGCAGCAGCTAAAGGATACAAGCTTATTATTGCAATGCCTGACACGATGAGTGTTGAGCGCCGCCAGCTTTTGAAATTATTCGGGGTTGAGATCGTTTTGACTCCTGGTAAAAAAGGCATGAAGGGTGCCTGCGAAAAGGCAGAGGAGCTTGTAAAAAAGACAAAAGGCGCTTTTATGCCGCAGCAGTTTAAAAATCCTGCAAATCCCAGGATCCACAGAGAGACCACAGCAGAGGAGATATGGAATGACACAGCTGGAAGGGTGGATATCCTGGTGAGCGGCGTAGGAACAGGCGGGACACTGACCGGAGTGGCTCAGGTTATAAAGGAGAGAAAAAAGGATTTTAAGGCTATAGCTGTAGAGCCATTTGATTCTCCGGTTTTATCAGGCGGAAGATCAGGGCCTCACAAGATCCAGGGTATAGGGGCTGGTTTTGTGCCAGACGTTCTGGACAGGGGCTTGATAGACGAGATTATAAAGGTTAAAAACGAGGATGCATTTCAGACAGCAAGGCTATTGACAAAAAAAGAAGGCATACTCGCAGGCATATCAAGCGGCGCAGCAGTATTTGCAGCGCTGGAAATAGCCAGGCGACCAGCGAACAAGGATAAGCTTATAGTAGTAATATTACCTGATACAGGAGAACGGTATATTAGCACTGATCTCTTCAAATAATAAACTGGAAATAAATTAACAGAAAGGAAAATCAAGATGCCTAAGACGATCAGGGAAATCAATGAAAAGATTAAAAAAGGCAAGGCAGTAGTTGTCACAGCAGAGGAGATAATAGGCCTTGTAGAAAAGGACGGCCTGCAAAAGACATCTGAGCGGGTCGATGTTGTAACCACAGGGACATTTGGACCGATGTGTTCTTCGGGCGCGTATTTTAATATAGGTCACTCAAAGCCAAGGATAAAATTCGGAGGAGGAAAGGTTACTTTAAATAACGTGCCGGTGTATGCGGGCTTTGCAGCAATCGATTTACTTCTGGGCGCGACTGCCCTGCCAGAAAGCGACCCTCAAAACAAGGTCTATCCAGGAGAGTTTAAATACGGAGGCGCGCATGTAATACAGGAGCTTGTTGCGGGAAAAGACGTGAAGCTTTCCGCGACTGCCTACGGTACGGATTGCTACCCACGTAAAAAGCTGGATACATTGATCAATATAAAGGATATGAACGAGGCAGTGCTTTTTAACATGAGGAACGCGTATCAGAATTACAACTGCGCGGTTAATCTTTCTGACAGGATGATCTATACCTACATGGGCGCTCTGCGGCCGCAGCTCGGCAATGCGTATTATTGCTCAGCAGGCCAGCTTTCACCGCTTTTGAACGATCCGTATTACAAGACCATTGGCATAGGTACCAAGATCTTTCTGGGAGGAGG
>CAZBAQ010000081.1:0-4826 GCA_964489855.1 uncultured Planctomycetia bacterium
TCCAGGAGTGTCTTGTTTCTGAAACGGTAGCCTATGGATTTTTCCAAATACTTGAGTTTTTTTAATCTCTCTCTGTCTTTTCTTAAATTCATAAAAGGCTGGCAATAGAATCTTTTATCAGCGAACTCGGTATACCTTCTTTTACGATGACCCTGCCTATTTTTACAGGCAGGACAAACCTGTTTTTCCCGTGGATGAATTTTTTATCGTGTTCCTGCGCCGAGAATATACTGTCTGCGTCGAGCCCTTTTATAACACTCGGAAGCCCTGCATTTTTTATGAGTTTTTTTATTCTGGAATAAGTGTTTTTGTCCAACAAGCCCAGCCGCATTGATATGCGCGACGCGGCTAACATGCCCAGCGCCACTGCCTGTCCATGGCTGTAACTTTTTTTATACTGCGCGGCAGCCTCGATGGCATGACCGATGGTGTGGCCTAGGTTAAGTATGACGCGCACGTTTTTCCTGTCGTACTCGTCCTTCTCCACCACACCTGCTTTTATCGCGCTCGCCACGCCCACTATATACTGCATCGATCTTCTATCTCCTCTGAGCGCCTTTTTGTAATTTTTTTCAAGAAAATCAAAAAGCGGCGGAGATTTTATGATGCCGTATTTTATGACCTCTGCCATGCCTGATGCCAGGTCTTTTTTACCCAGAGTCCGCAGGAGCGCTATGTCGCTGAAAACAAGCCGCGGCTGATAGAACGACCCCGCAAGGTTTTTACCCACCTTTAAGTCAATCGCTACCTTGCCGCCTATCGCAGAATCAACCTGCGCCAGAAGCGTTGTGGGGACCTGTATATACGGGATGCCGCGTCTATATATACTGGCGACAAATCCCGAGAGGTCGCCGACTACGCCGCCGCCCAGCGCCACG
This sequence comes from uncultured Planctomycetia bacterium, assembly GCA_964489855.1. Lineage (GTDB taxonomy): Bacteria > Omnitrophota > Gorgyraeia > Gorgyraeales > Gorgyraeaceae > JAHIPS01. The sequence continues at coordinate 879 of CAZBAQ010000081.1, forward strand.
ATAAATATTTTTTTTCTCGAGCCGTCGGATTTTGATAAATAGTTTAAAAGTTCCATGCAGCGCGTTTCTGATTTGGCCCTTTCGCTATCAGGCACGGTTTTTATCCTGACATTAAATCCGGCTGATTCGAGCGATTTTTTTACCTTGCTGCCAAAAAGACGTTTTATGGTAGGGTTTGTTATTACAATGGCGTCTGTGCCTATCCTGAGTTTTTTGACAATGCTGCCGAGACGCTTGATTTCATTGGAGCATACCGCGATATCATAGCTTTTTTTGCCAAGGATTACCTTTATTTTTCTCATATAGTCACACCTAATAGCCTGGCCATGCTCATTGTAATAGGCCAGATCACGCTGTCTATCAACCCTAACCATAGAAATCCGATTATAATAATAAAGCCGTATGGCTCGAGTTTCGCGTATCGTATTGCCAGATTTCTCGGCAATAGACCCATCAGCACCCTGGATCCGTCAAGGGGCGGTATTGGCAGCGCATTGAATGTCGCCAGAATAAGATTTATTATTATGGCATAACTTAAGAGCGCCGAAAAAGCGCTCGCTCCTGTCAGAGTGAAGAATTTTAAGAAAAAAGATAAAAGGACAGCCAGCGCTATGTTTGCCGCGGGCCCGGCCAGGCCTACCCACACCATGTCTTTTTTTGGATTATTCAGGCTACTGAAATTCACCGGCACTGGTTTTGCCCAGCCAAACAGGAATCGGGAATGAGTCATAAGCAGCATCATCGGCAGAAATATTGTGCCTATCGGATCGATGTGCGCCAGGGGGTTGAGCGTTAACCTTCCCGCGTTTTTTGCCGTCGAATCGCCCAGTTTCCACGCGACCCAGCCATGGGAGAACTCGTGGACTGTCAGGGCAAGAAAAAATAAAATAATCGTTAGTATGGCCATAGCGGATCTAGTCAGCCTGCGTCGAGAATACCAGGTTGCCTTTTGTTTCAGGCGGTTCCTTGAGCATTAATTTTACGCCCTCGCCTTTCCCGGTCTTTAACGCAAGAGGAGCTTTTTTTATTTCCATCCTTTCCTCTGCCTCGATTTCCTTTTCTTCTTTTTTTCTCCCGACCTCATTTATATCGACAAACTCAAGAGTTACCTGGCTCGCATGCACCCACCCCGCGACCCCTTCAGGCGGTTCGATCTCGTACCAGCCGTCTATTTCTGATACGATCACGAGTTCCTGTGGTTTGGAGACCTGGCCGAGGATGGAATATCTTGTGTCAGGGCCTGCCCTCAGGTTTACGCGCGCGGCATTGATCTCTCCCGTGCCCTCGTTGAGATCCGCGGTCACGAAGTCATTTTTAATATATATGTGCGCCATTTTTGGCAGTATGATCTTAAACCAGCTATAGCGCTCGTCAATGATCTTAACAGGGTCGCCTTTTCTTAATTTGCACAAGGTTTCAAAGTTTATGTTGTCGCCTGCTCTCACGTTAGACCCGCTATTTTTCGCAAAGCCTATTTTGGGAAACCCCTCTTTTGTGTCGGAAAAACAAAGACCCTGCGATAAAAGCACCATCGCTACCAATAAAGTGCTTATCTTGGCGAGCTTCATATCCACCCCCTTATGCTTATTTAATCCCCGAACCTGCTTGGTCGAGGCGAAACCTCGACCATCTGGTCGAGGTTTCGCCTCGACCAGTGCAATAAGGTTATTTTTTTTCTTTTTTGTCCTGTTTGGCAGCGGGTTTTGCCGGGGCGCCCTTTTTTTCAGGAGTAGCTCCCGCAGCTGCCGGCGTTGTGCCTTCTATGCCTGCTGCGCCTTCCTCAGGCTTTTCTTCCGCCTTTTCCTTCTTTATCTTGGCCCTTATGATCTTAAGCTTCGGCATCCCGAAAACGGAGTCCCCTTCCTTTATAATGCCTTTTTCCTTCAGGGCGAAAAATTTCTCAAACCTCTTCAGTACTGTCCTGTGCCTCTTTCCCGTCTTTGATGTCTTTAGACTCGGGTGTTGTGACATTTTTATTCCTCCTCCTAGTATTTTTTAACGTAACAGTCCGGATATTTTTTTAACAATTTTTTACGCAGCATATCAGCATCGCTCTTTTTATCAAAACCTCCGATAAAAAACTGGTAGTAATCCCCTGACCGCTTTACGCTGCCTATATACCCTTCTCTTTTTAGTTTACTTAGCTCGTCTTCAGCCGGGCCTCTGTTTTTAAACGCGGCCAGCTGTACAATATATTTATCAACGGATATATCTATAACCTGCTGCTTTATCTCTGCGACATTTTCTTCTGCCTTCTGCTGTCCGTTGTCTGTAACGCCGCCTTCACGCCTTCCCTTCTCGACCCCCAGCGAAAAACTTATGATGCACGCCATCGCAAAACCGATCATAAGAAAGATCACGTTTTCATAAGAAAGGCTGATGTTCTTTTTTAGCTGAGGCAAAAGGACCCGTGTCTTTTTTCTTATTTTTTTTTCGCCGACCTGGAATTGGTCGAATAGGTCTTTTTCGCTTCTATCGTGGAATCGCGCCGTCATGACTTAAGTTACGTTTTTTATAACCCTTTCTATCTTTTTGATCATATCCCTCTGGTTTGTATATGAGTAGGCGTCCATGGACATACTTTTATGATTTACGAGCACCCCTTCTTTTACGAGACTATTAAGGATTTTCTGGGCCTTGCCAGCGTCGCACCCCACCCACACGGATATCCCTTTAGCAGTATCGATGCACTGCGGGTTTTCATTGAAGAAAAGCAGTATCTTCCTGGCCAGTTCATTTTTAAAAAGACGCTCTATCTTTTTCATTTTATCAGGATCTTTTCCAACATCTCCCTGAACCTGGGATTTTTCGCCGCTGATACAAAGGCCTCTACCACGTCAGGGTCGAATTGCCTGCCTTTATTGTTTTCGATCTCTTTCAGCGCCTGCTGCATGCTGGCCCTGGTGTCTTTATAAGGCCTTGCCGAGACCATTGCCTCGAACGCGTTTGCCACTGCCATGATCCTCGCGCCTACAGGGATCTGCCTGCCCTTCAAGCCCGTCGGATAGCCTGTGCCGTCAAACCTTTCATGGTGGTGCATTATTATAGGAATAACCGGTTTTAGGAAGTCCAGCGGTTCCAGTATCTTAATGCTTTCAAGGTGCTGCTTTTTTATGATATTGAACTCTTTCCTTGAAAGGCCGCCGCGTTTTCTTAATATCTCGTCAGGTATGCTGAATTTTCCAGTGTCCGGGAGGAGTGCCGCGTAGCGCAGGTTCCTGATCTCTTCTCTCGGGAGTCTCATCTCTTCCGCGACAGCGAGCACGATATTCACAAATTTATCAGAATGTGTGTACGTATGGGGCGATTTCGCGTCTAATAGCGCGGCGAGCGACTTGATGCTGCCGTACGCCATCTTTTTTTGTTCCTCGTATAGCTGGGCGTTTTTAATAGCTATGACTGCCTGTTCCGCGAGCGTGACAAGTATCTCTGAATCAAACCTGCTGAAAGGCGCGCCGCTGGTCTTGTATTTCGCGCAGATCACGCCGATTATGTCTTCTTCAACGAGTGGCACGTATAATGCGTTGCGGGTAAGGCTGATCTTGCCGGTCCTGGTTACCTTTCCCATGGTCTGCGTGCCTACCTTTTTCTTCTTGTATCCCCTGCCGTTTTTCGTAGTGGCGTTTTTTAGATCTATGACGGCCTTTGGTATGAGGTAGTCCCCTGTCTCATCAAGGAGCATTATGGAGCAATGTCTGGCCCTCATTACCTGCAGCGTGAGCCTTGCGATCCTTTCTATCAATTCATCCATGTCAAGCGTCGAGGTAAGGAGCCGGTGTATGGTATGGATCGTTGACAGCGCTATGGCCCTGGGCCTTATAGTATCGTAAAGTCGGGTCAGCTCCTGTTCTTTCTGGAAATCCTTTAAGGCGATATCTATGAACAGTTTCATGAAGTCGAGTTCTTTTTTCTCCGGATCGCGCTTGACATGCACCGCTATTGCGAACC
>CAZBAQ010000082.1:0-1553 GCA_964489855.1 uncultured Planctomycetia bacterium
CATTGGAATTTTTTGCGGGCATGGTTCGCCCGGGAGCTATACACAGGCGAGAGCAAAAAATTACAGTGAGCGAAGACCGCCTCGCTGGGGCAGCCGAGCGTCTTTTTGAAGCACCTGCTGGATCGAAAAGACACCGTGCCCACTCGCGAAAAAGATGCCCCAAAACCCACTGGGCTGGGTGGTGCGAAAGCGTAAAGCAACATTGAAAATATTACAAATACCTTAATTATGCGTGTCAGGATCATCAGATAAGAAAAAAGGCCTTGCAATAAAGCAAGGCCTTTTTATATGGTATGTTAAAATAATGCTTACTTCTGTATGACCTTCAGCTCTGTGCCACAGTCCGGGCAATATTGTACGTCTGATGAATACTGCTGGCCGCAGGTTGGGCAAAACTTTGTATCCATGGCATCGCCTATAAGCGCGCCGCCTCCTGCTCCGACTGCTCCGCCTATAAGCGCGCCCTCGGCTGTATGGCCTGACTGATGTCCGATGATCGCTCCTGCTCCAGCGCCTACCAGCGTACCTATGCCAGCGCCTTTCTGCGTGCCTGTGCATCCAACGGCAAATACCAACAAGACTAATAATACAACCAGTGTGTATCTTTTCATCTTGACCTCCTTTTCTATTTTAATTATAGCACTATTTGCGATATTTACAAGGCCGAGGCGAAACCTCGGCCAAGCTTGGTCGAGACTTCGCCTCTTACCTGATCAACCTGAATCTTGTCGGCGGCCAGTATATTAAAAACGCCTTGCCGATCAGATATTTTTTTGGCAAAAACCCCCAGTACCTCGAGTCGCGGCTTGAGATACTGTTGTCGCCAAGGACATAATACGAATCCCCGGGCACTTTCAGGCCCTGTCCTTGTTTTCCAAACTCGCCCCTGTTATAATAATACCTCTCCCTCATGACAGAATCCGAATCTATTGCTTTACCGTCGATAAAAAGCGTGCCGTTTGATATTTCCACGTCTTCGCCAGGCAGGGCCACGAGTCTTTTTATGAAATCCTTTTTCTTGTTTTCCGGAGCAATAAAGACGACCACGTCGCCCCTTTCCGGCTTTTTAAATCTGTAGATGAATTTGTTTACAAGGAGCCTATCGCCTTCCATCAATGTCGGTCTCATAGAGCCCGTAGGTATCTTGAACGCCTGCACCACAAATGTCCTTATGATCAGCGCGAGTATTACAGCTATGATTATCGGCTCGACCCATTCCTTCATCAGGTAGTTCATTTTTTTATTCGCATATAGCTTCTTGATAAACTTCATATCTGTCCCCTTCTATGCGCTATATCTTAAGCGCTGCTAAAAACGCCTCTTGCGGTATCTGTATTTTGCCAAACTGCTTCATGCGCTTTTTGCCTTCTTTCTGTTTTTCCCAGAGTTTACGTTTTCGCGTGATGTCACCGCCATAGCATTTACTTGTCACGTGCTTGCCCAGAGGCGCAACCCTTGTCCTTGCCAGGATCTTGGCGCCTATGGCGGCCTGTATTATTACCTCAAAGAGCTGGCGGGGTATGAGTTCCCTTAGTTTCTCGGCAAGCGCCCGG
>CAZBAQ010000082.1:1563-4824 GCA_964489855.1 uncultured Planctomycetia bacterium
TTTCCTCGTGCACGATCGATGATAGCGCCTCGCATGGCTGGCCATTGATAAGTATATCTAATTTCACAAGGTCACTCGGCCTGTACCCTATTATTTCATAATCAAGGGAGCCGTAACCCCTAGTCATTGATTTTATCTTATCGTAAAAATCCACTATGATCTCGGATAACGGCATCTCGAATACCAGTTTTGTTTTATCATGTGATATATATTCGGTTGATTTATACTCGCCGCGTTTGGTTTTGCAAAAATCGATGACCACGCTGAGTCCGTCCTGTGGTATCATGATGTATGTCCTGACATACGGCTCCATGATCTCGGCTATGTTTAAAGGATCAGGGAGCCGCGACGGATTATCCACCTCTACCTCTTTGCCCTTTTTATCCTTGACCCTGTATACGACGCTGGGCGTTGTAAGCACGAGGTCCAGGTCATACTCTCTCTCGAGCCGCTCCTGAACGATTTCCATGTGTAAGAGCCCGAGAAAACCGCACCTGTACCCAAAGCCAAGCGACTGCGAACTCTCCACCTCGTATATGAAAGACGAATCGCTAAGTTTTAATTTTTCAACCGCTTTTTTCATCGCGTCAAAATCCTTTGCGTTCACAGGATATATGCCGCAGAATACCATGGATTTCAATTGTCTGTAACCGGGCAATGCCTCTTTTGCCGGGCGTCTTGCATCAGTGACAGTGTCGCCGTTAGTAACGTCCTTTGCTTCCTTTATCTGGCAGGTTATATAGCCGACCTCTCCGCTGGAAAGCGAGTCCACGGCCTGCATTTCAGGCCTGAATATCCCGACCTCCTGCACCTCGTATCTTTTTCGAGATGACATCATGACAATGTACATACCCTTGCTCATCATGCCGTTTACAACCCTTATGTATACGATGACCCCCCTGTATACATCGTATTCTGAATCAAAGATCAGGGCCTGCAGCGGTTCTTTCTCGTTTCCCTCGGGAGCAGAGACTTCTTTTACCACCCTTTCCAGGATCTCCTCTGTGCCTGTCCCTTCTTTTGCGCTGGCCATTATCACCGTATCCTCGTCCAGCTTTAATATATTTTTTATTTCGTCTTTGACCCTGTCCGGCTCCGCGTTCTGGAGATCTATTTTATTTACCACAGGTATTATCTTCAGTTTCTTCTCAAGCGCCTGCTGCAGGTTCGCGACTGTCTGCGCTTCCACGCCTTGGGCAGCGTCCACCAAAAGCACAGCGCCTTCGCAAGCGGCAAGCGATTTTGACACCTCATAGCTAAAATCCACGTGGCCCGGCGTATCTATCAGGTTCAGCTCGTACACGCGGCCGTCCCTTGCCTTGTATGTCATCCTAACAGCGCTTGCCTTGATCGTGATGCCGCGCTCCCGCTCCAGGTCCATGTCGTCGAGCACCTGCGCTCTCATCTGCCTTTCGTTTATAGTGTGCGTAAACTGCAAGAGCCTGTCAGCAAGCGTGGACTTGCCATGATCTATGTGCGCGATTATGCAAAAATTCCGTATCTTCTCTATATCCATCTTTCCCTACCTCTCTAATCTGACAAACGCGACACGCGCGATCTGTCAGATTAGCGGATGCTTAGCGCGATTTTCTTTCCGACTGCAAGATAGTCATTGGCGAGTTTTTCGCTGGATGCCTCTGCATAGACCCTCAATATAGGCTCTGTGCCGGACAGCCGCATGATAAGCCAGCTATCATCTTCCAGTATAAATTTGTAGCCATCGTATGACTTAAGCTCTTTTACGGGCTTACCGAGAATTTCCCTGGGAGGGCTTTTTTTGAGAAACTCCATGAGTTTTTTCTTTTTGTCGTCAGGATATTCCATGTCTATTCTGGTATAGCAGAATCTGCCATATTCTTTTTCAACATCAGCCATGATCTCAAGTATGCCCTTTTTCCTGTGCGCCATCATCTCTATGAGCAATATCCCCAAAAGCATCCCGTCTCTCTCGGGGATGTAATTTTTAACGCCGATGCCGCCTGATTCTTCCCCACCTATAAGAACATCCTCGTCAAGCATAAGCCGGCATATATATTTGAAACCGACAGGCGTCTCGTATAGTTTAAGATTGTATTTTTTAACAATGCGCTCTATAAGCGTAGTATTTGAGATCGTCTTTACCACAGCGCCTTTCCATTTTTTATCCTCAATAAAATGGAGCAACAAGAGTGCCATGATCTGGCCGGCGCTCAAATATCCGCCTCCCGGCATTACAGCGCTTATCCTGTCTGCGTCGCCGTCATTTACAATCGCGATGTCATAATCGGATTTTTTCATTGCCTGAAACGTCGGTTCGAGATTTTTAGGAATAGGCTCTGGCGCCACTCCGCCAAAAAGCGGGTCACGGCCTGCCCTCATCTGCGTAATTTTTATACCTGTATCTTTAAGTATCTCGGCTATGTACCCGTCTCCCACACCGTGCATGCAGTCTACCAGCACATTAAGATTCGCCTTTTTTAAAACCCCTGTATCTATATAGGAGTCTATGAATTTCATGTAGCCGGCTTTCATGTCAACGATCTCGGCCCGGCCTGATTTAACAGCGTCTTTCAGGATAACGGTTTTTATTTCATTCTTACCGAGAAGCGATTCCACGGAACCTGTAATGCCTTTATCCGCGGAGCTGGCGTAGTGCGCCTTTATCTTTATCCCATTGTAATCTGGCGGATTATGGCTGGCTGTTATCATTACGCCGCCGGATAGTCTCCTGTTTTTTATAGCCAGGCTCACAAGGGGTGTGGGTATGGCCTTATCTGAAAGAAAAACCTTGATGCCGTTCGCCGCCAGCACCTCTGTTACCATCTCGGCGTATTTTTCAGACAAAAACCTCCAGTCGTATCCGACCGCCAGCGTAGCGTCTTTTTTAAAATGTCCTGCTATTGCCTGTGCAACGATCCGCACGTTCTCGAAAGTAAAATCCTCTGATATTACGGCCCTCCATCCATCGGTGCCGAATTTTATTGCCATTTGCTCATCCTTTCCATTTCCTGAGTTTTTGAACAGCCTGTTTCGGGTCTTTCGCGCTAAAGAAATAAGAGCCTGCCACGATTATGTTCGCGCCGGCGCCTATTACTAAGCCTACATTTTTATCGTTTATGCCGCCGTCAACCTCGATGTCTCCTGAAAAGGCCTTTCTTGCCCCTTCTATCTTTGGTAAAATATCAGGGATAAATTTCTGTCCGCCAAAACCAGGATGTACTGACATGATCAGGATCATATCCAGCTCAGTCAGTACGTCATGTATGCAAAACGGCGAATCAG
>CAZBAQ010000083.1:0-4779 GCA_964489855.1 uncultured Planctomycetia bacterium
GCGCTCGCGGGTCACCTTGAATACGTTGCCCACCTCTTCCAAGGTACGCGGCGTGCCGTCGGTTATGCCGAAACGCAGGATAAGGATCTTTTTTTCCCGCTCGGTAAGAGTAGAGAGTGCTGAGTTCATCTCCTCCTTAAGCATCGCGTGCACCGTTTCGTTAGCGGGCGAAACCGCTTTTTTATCCTGAATGAAATCCCCGAAATGAGTATCCCCTTCATCGCCGATAGGCATCTGCAGGGAGATCGGCTCCTGCGCGATCTTAAGGATGTTTCTCACCTTTTCAACGCTCAGCCTCATCTCAGATGCGATCTCTTCTGCTGCCGGCTCCCTGCCATTTTCCTGCACAAGGATCCTCGAGATCCTAATGAGTTTGTTGATCGTCTCTGTCATATGCACAGGTATCCTGATTGTCCTTGCCTGGTCAGCGATCGAACGCGTGACAGCCTGTCTGATCCACCATGTCGCATACGTGGAAAATTTGTAGCCGCGCCTGTATTCGAACTTCTCGACCGCCTTCATAAGACCGATATTTCCTTCCTGGATCAGATCAAGGAAAGAAAGTCCCCTGTTTGTATATTTCTTCGCAATACTCACGACAAGCCTGAGATTGGCCTCGACCATGGCCTTCTTGACCCTGTTAAACTTCAGGGCCTTTTTCCTGATATAGCCAAAATCCTTCTTTACATCGTCCTGCTTCTTGCCAAACCTCGCCTCTATGCTCTTCTTTTTCTTTTCAAAGCTGCTTATGCCGCTCTTTATCCTGCGCTTTCTCATCCTCTGGATCTCTCTGTCAATAGAGTCCATCTCGTTTATTGCGGCGCGTATCCTTTTAGAAAAATCCTCTATTACAAACGTGCAGAAGTTAAACTCCAGGCACAGTTCCATCAAGTTCTGGCCTTTTCTCGTGGATTTTATCTTCTTCATCAATCTCTCTATCTTCTTTAAAATATCCTCTTCCTTTTTCATGCCAGGGTCTTCCTTCATTACCTCCTCTACACTAAACTCCTTTACCAGAATGTTGTTCGCGAGAGAAAGCACAAGCTCCTTGATAAAAGGAGAGCTCAAGACCGCCCTTTTATATTCCTCTTCAGCCTTTTCTATTTCCTTGGCAAGTCGTATCTCCTCTTCTCTTGAAAGAAGCGGTATCTGGCCCATCTGCCTGAGATACATCTTTACAGGGTCTTCTATGCCGGTAGTAACTGTTTCTGACGCGGATTTTTGCTTCTGCTTATCAATGCTGGTTTTTCGCTTGCCATTACCGCCGCTTTTCTGATTAGCCTTGGACACGTCTTCGGAATCCACTATTTGTATCTTCTCGCCATCAAGCGCCTGAAAGACCTTTTCTATCTGCTCTGCGGAGATAATATCCGCGGACAGAGAATCATTTATCTCCTCGTAAGTGAGAAAGCCCTTTTTCCTGCCCAATGCCAACAGCTTGTCAAAGTTGTCATTTGCGCTCTTTATTGTCTTTCTGGCTACTTTTTTCTTTTTCATGATCTAAACTCCTCCTTTTATCAGCTTATTAAACTCTTCCAAGAGTCCTCTTGCCTCGTCCTTGTAACCATTCTTCTGAGCCACCACTAACCTGTTCTGTATATCCTTTAACCTCGAATCTCTCTGATTCTTTTTAATCGCCTTTATGCAATCTGATACATTGCGCTCCTTGTCCTTTATCTTCATGTCCTCGTTTACAATAAAAGAAATCACGTGAGGCGCGACCCTGTCTTCTAAATAATTGATCAATTTCCTCGCGTCAATAAAAGTGCCTTCTATTTCCATTCCAAAAAGAGTCTCCACTAAATGCCTTATATCAGGATTTTTAAAATCAAAGGGCTCCAGGTTATCCCTGACTGTGTTCACCACACCCGCATCCTCTATCATAAGCCTTACCAGTATCTTTTCCGCAGGAGGTATGTCGATCTTCCTTACGACGCCTTGAGTCTGGGGTCTTGAGCCTGGAGTCCTGATCCCTCGTTTCGTCTTCTTCAGCTCATCCCATATCGCCTCTTCCTTTACGTCAAGCTCCTGGGCCAATTCCTTTATATACCCTGCTTTTATTACAGCGTTTCTCACCTTGGAAATAGTGACAAGCATCTCTTTTACGATCTCGGCCATGGCCTCGCTATCGCTCTCGGGGAATTTCTCTCTCAATATGCCGAGCTTATAGACAAATAGGCCCTTGGATTTTTTTATCGCGTCGCCAAAACAACGAGGTCCGAATTTACGGATAAAACTATCAGGGTCATGGTCTTTATCCAGCGTCGCTACCTTTACATTCATGCCTTCTTCTAAAAGCATCTCCAGGCCCCTTAATGTCGCCATCTGGCCTGCCTGATCAGCGTCATATACCATCACGACATTATGCGTGTATCTTTTTAGCGCCCTTATCTGCTCCTGCGTCAACGCGGTCCCCAGAGAGGAAATCGCGTTGGTTATCCCGTATTGATGACATGTTATTACATCCAGATATCCCTCTGTGATTATCGCAAAACCTTTTTCCCTGATAGATGTCTTTGCAAAATTAAGGCCGTAAAGGTGGTGGCCTTTTTTATACACCATGGTCTCCGGGGAATTTATATACTTTGGCAGCGAATCGTCTAAAATCCTTGCGCCAAAACCCAAAACCCGGCCCCTGACATCGCTTATCGGGAATATAAGTCTATCTCTGAAAAGATCGTAATGAGAGGCGTCTTTTCCTTTTTGAACCAGGCCTGCCTTTAAGGCCGTGTCTATTTTTACGCCCCTCTTTGTCAGATAATCCGTCAGACCCCTCCACGAAGGATCAGCATAGCCGATTCTAAATTTTTTTACTATATCCTTTTCAATGCCCCTTTTTTCAATGTAACGCCGTGCGTTCGAAGAATCGCCGGATTTTTCCAAAACGCTGCTGTAATAATTCGCAGCAATGTCATTTACGCTGTGGATAGTGCCTATGATAGAATCGCTGCCCGTGTCCTCTCTTTTGTATTCAGGGAGTTTCACGCCGGTCTTTTTAGCCAGCATCTTCACCGCTTCAATAAAATCCACCTTTTCGTATTCTTTTATAAAATTAAATACGTTGCCGCCTGAATTGCAGCCAAAACAATGATATATCTGCTTGTCAGGACTCACTATAAAAGACGGTGTCTTCTCATGGTGAAAAGGACAGTTTGTCTTAAAATTCCTGCCAACAGGCTTTAACGGGATATAGCTGGAGATCACTTCCACTATATCGCACCGGTCCTGTATCTCGTTCAGTATATGTTCTGGTATCTTTCCCATATTCTTCCCTTATTTTCTTTTGAAGCGCCGAAATCCCGAACATGTCAGGATCTTGAACTTGCCCCTGCTCTCCAATTCATCCAGCATGATGTTGAGCCCGATATTGTCGCTCGCGATATGACCTGCGATAATTACATTCATGTGCTCTGCCTGCGCCTTCTTAAAATGCTCCTCCCCTAGATGCATGCAGACCAATGTAGACACGCCCGATTGCGAAAGTTTGGCGAATATATTCTTTGAACCTTCTGTGCCGCCTGTCATGTCCACAAATACCTTGCCTGCCTTGCTTGACGAAGCACCCCTTATGATCTTAGGCTGACAATTCTGATGCCCTGATTCCTTGTATTCCGGGATCTCATTAAGGATATCCAATATGTCACCGAGGGTTTCCGGTTTTTTCCTATCGATCGATTTCTGCAGATACGAGGCAACGCAATTATCTGCTGGCGTGTGGCAATTCATAAAAGGTATGTTCAAAAGCCTTGCCGCGTCCACAGACCTCATGTGGTTTGCCGGCATCACCTTTCTCTCGACCTCTTTTATCCTCTCTGACATCAACGACTCTGCGACATTCACAGGCACGCCCATCTTACTTAATATATCGATCTGCATGTACATCACATTAAAAAATCCTGCGAGCGCCTTGCCTTCAGGGTGGTGGGCAAGAAGCAGATCGACCCTCTCTCCTTTTTCTCTCAGCCTGTCAGCCAGGACGATCTCCCCAACCTCTATATCGATCCCCACCAGCAGCGTCTTTACCTCAGTATCATTTTTACCAAAAAGGATGCGCGTATCGCTATAAGGATGCACGAGTCTTTCCTTGTCATACATCTCCTTGTCGTGCTTGCCCAAGGCCTCGTATTCCTTCTTTGCCCTTAAGATCTCCTTCCTTACCTTGTCTTTGCCCCTTGGATCATTCTTTATTCCAAAATCCACCACAGTTTTATAGATATCGGATAGCTTCACTGCTCCTCCATTTGCCTTTGTTCAAGGCTAAGCCTTGAACAGGCCTGTTCAAGGCTTAGCCTTGAACAAAGGTTAGCTACTGTTTTACTAGTTGTGCTAAAGGTGTGTCGAACCTCTTCCAGGGATAAAATCTCATGGAAGTGTTATATACAAAAGGCGCGATACCTGAAACACACTGGCCTGAAAATGAACGTTGTTCCGCGCTTCTGGAGAGATATGCAAACGGCCCGTTAACAAGCAGGGTGTACACAAGGGCTATCAATAAAAGTCCTCTTCCCAGGCCCAGCAAAAAACCTGTTGCCTTATTGACCCTGGAAACGTTTTCTCCTCCAAAAAAAATTTTTATAGCCATGCCGGCTATCTTGAAAAGGATTAGTATAAATACAAATATGAATATGAACGATATTACATCCGGCTCCGGACCAGTCCATCTGGTGTGCCTGGATATAAAACTGCTTAAAGACGTATACCCGTTAAACGAGAAAATGAACGCTGACAATAGACCTAATGCCCTCAAAAATTCAGACAAAAAACCATTTTTGAAGCCAA
>CAZBAQ010000084.1:0-4755 GCA_964489855.1 uncultured Planctomycetia bacterium
TGCCTCCATGCCGAGGGTCAGTTCCGCCATTTGCTCGCTGGGGCAGACGAGCGTCTTTTCGAAGGCCTGCCTGCTCCGGACAAACCAACAAAATCATTCCAGTGCCGAATGACCCTGCCTCTGTCAACTTTATATTGTACTGGAATACTACAGCAGCTCTGCTGCGAGTGAGGCGAGTGAGGAGCGTTCGTTTTTGGTGAGCATGACGTGGCCGAACATCTCCTGCCCCTTCATCTTTTCAACAGCATAACTCAGGCCATTTGAGGAAGAATCAAGGTAAGGGCTGTCTATCTGGTAGGGATCCCCGGTCAGGATCATCTTGGTGTGGTTGCCTGCGCGGCTCACGACTGTCTTGATCTCGTGCGGGGTAAGATTCTGAGCCTCGTCAACAACGATAAATTGATTCGGAATACTCCTGCCGCGCATATACGTAAGCGCCTCTAATTGCAAAAGGTCAGAGTCGATAAGATCTTCGATATAATGCTTCTTCTTTCTTATTGTAAGAATATATTCCAGGTTGTCATAAATAGGCTGCATCCAGTTTACGAGCTTCTCTTCCTTTGTGCCGGGAAGATAACCGATATCCTTGCCCATTGGTATAATAGGTCTTGAGACAAGCATCCTCTTATACGCGTGCTCATCCACTGTCTTTTTTAAACCTGCCGCGAGCGCCAGAAGCGTCTTTCCTGTGCCTGCCTGGCCCACGAGCGTCACGAGCTTTACGTTGTCATCCATCAAAAGGTCCAGCGCCATTGCCTGCTCTTTGTTTCTCGGCTTTATGCCCCACGCGTCATTTACCTCAGGCCTGAGCGGTACTGCGGCCTTTTGCTTAAAGGAAAATCTCGCAAGCGCGGTATATTTTTCATTGGCATTATCCTTTAACAAAACATATTGATTCGGAAATACCTCTCCGTCTTTTATTTCAAGGATTTTTTTACTGTAAAATTTGTCTATATCCATTTTGTCAACTAACAATTCCTTCCAACCGCTGTAAAGCCTGTCTATATCTACTTTTTGTTTCTCAAAATCAACTGCCTTTATGCCCAGCGCGTCTGCCTTGACCCTCGCGTTAATATCCTTTGAGACGAATATCACATTGCGGCCTTTTTGCTGGAGGTCATACGCCACCAGCAAAATACTGTTATCCTTTTCGCCTGGCAAAAGTCCCGCGGGCATCTTTGCTTCAGCATGCATGACAATGCGCAATATCCCACCGCCCTTAAGGGGCACACCCTCTCCCAGCCTGCCGCGTTCCCTGAGCTCGTCAAGCTTTCTTATAGTCGCGCGCGCGTTACGTCCTTTCTCATCGCTATCCTTTTTAAATATGTCCAGTTCCTCTATGACGTCGATGGGCAGGACCACTTCATTGTCAGCAAACACCTTTAAGGCGCCGGCGTTATGAAGAAGCACGTTTGTATCTAAAACAAATATCTTTCGCATGATTATATATTATAAAGGCTTGGCCTTGGTCTTGTCCAGCATTAAATAACAAGACAAGGCCAAGGCCAAGCCTTGATCTGCTTGGGCAAAAAAATACCCCTGAAGGATTGCTCCCTCAGGGGTATATAATACTAAGCTAGAACCAGGTTAGAAAGCAACATCTATTGTTGCTAATACTTGGCTAGCGGTCTCGCTGTTCTCATTAGTACCGTTAGCGCCTTCAAAAGCCTTACCAGGCACAAACCAGCCTGCGGATAGACCCATCTTAACATCTTCTGTGTAGTCATAGTTAAGGGCAATATCCACCTCGTATCCAAGCTCATCACTGGTATTCATGTAGTAAGTAGCTTCTGTGAGGTTATACCAACCTAGCCCGCTATGGGTACTGGCCTGATTATTATCTGTAGCAACAAGTTTTTTATCAAGCCAAAAGGTGTAGAAATCTATACTTACTGCCATATCTTCTATTGGCTCAGCTGTTGCGCCTATGTTAAGGATGTCAGCGTTTGAGTTCTGACCGCCGTTAACACCACCCAAGATATAATTGGCTACAACACCATGAGTCTGGTCTTCAAAGAGAGGCAACCAACCTTCATGATCACCATCGTCTTCTCTGCTTTCTCCAGAATAATGTGTATAACCAACTCTCACTACAGGCTCCCACTCCATCTGTAATGAATAGTCACCAGCGATCTGGAATGCATAAGCATCTTGATCCTGTTTTGTGGCTGACACAGTGTCATAATCACCTTTCTGTACAGCAAATTCACCAAGCACGTTCAAATTGTCCATCGGTGTCAAACTGCCTCTTGCGCCGACTGTATACACTGAGCTGCCTGGGTAGAAATCGTTCCTTATGCCCTGAGTAGCTGGTGCAGGAGCTGCATTAGTGTCGCCATCCAGCCAAAAGATGTATGCCTCTGCTTCTGCGTCATAGTTCTCGAAATCATAAGCTGCATTTGCGCCATAAAGATCCATATCCTGTTTCGGAAGACCTATTTCATCTATTTTTGCATAGATAAGGTCGACTGTCAAAGGACTATAATCCAGTATGGCACGAAGAGCATCAAAAGATTTACGCAGACTTATATCTCCATATCCAAGATCTCCATCGACTGCCTGCTCAACCGAAGTTGTATTGGTGTCTGGATCGCCAATGATAAAAGCATTCCCATACCTCAATGGCTGACGACCGATTGTGACAGTCAAAGGTCCGTAGAAAGCTTCTTTTAAGGTAACATTGGCTAGATCAAGGTCTACATCATCTCCTGTGCTCGTAGTGTTATCTTGAGTATCCCAGTAGTATTCGGTAAGATATCTAATAGTTGCACTCACATTATCTGTAAGATCCGCATCTACTCTTACCCTTGCCTGGGTAACAATTCTGTTGTCGTGCACTGTGTTGGTGTCATCCTTGATCCTGTCAGGCGCTACGAGTGTGTAGTTGTCTCTGTACACGCCTGTTGTCTTTATGTCGCCGCTTACCTTTACGTTCTGCACTTCTGCGAATACTGGCGCAGCTGCGAGAGCGATTGCAGTAAGCACGACACATAATGTAATTAATCGCTTCATTTAGTTTTCCTCCTTGGTTTAAATCTAATTTATTTTCTTTTTTAGGATTGCCCTAAAAATTATCCTACTTATTTATAAATATATCGCCTTTTTGTTGGCTGCTCCTGGCTGGTTAATTTCCCCCCTTTCTTTGCCGGATTAAAGCCGCCTATGGCGGTATATCCTTATTAAGATAAGAGTATACCTTATATGTATATTGTTGTCAAGGTCTTATTGGCGGGCCGGTTTTTCCTTTATATCCACCTTCATCGGCCTTGATTTTGGGGAAATGGCTATCGTAACGATGCTCTTTCTGCCCCTTGCCTCAATAGTCACTATACAGCTCTCGCCTTCCTTCTCGTAATTGAGTATCCGGCGCTCGTATTCTATGATGTTGATGGGGTTCCAGTTGTACATGGGCATCTGCTCTTTGAAGAACATCACCACTTCATCTGATGACCTGGAACCGATGTATTTCAACAATGCTACCCTTGTGACATCATTCTGGAAGGCAAAGGATTCCTGCTCAAGCACGTTAAAGCCGCTGGGTGCTGGCACGTCCTTGAACCGCAGCATGGTCGAGACATCCAGTGTCCTGACTTCAGAGGAACTTCCGCTATATGAACCCGAACCTCCCATACCAGTGCAACCGCACAAAAAAGCAACCAGCAACAAACAAACAACGAGTGACAATCTTTTATTTTTATTCATGATCCCCTCCTGTTTTGTGTAAAGTTTACTACACTAACCTCACTATGTCAAGTTAAGGCGGCTCACCAGTACTTCGGAATTTCTAAAGACTCCCCTGGTTTCTTCCTTTGTGAGTCCTGCTTCCAATAAAACCTTTTCCGCAATATCCTTTGTGATCAAATCCCCTGGCTCATGTGAATCTGAATCAATGACTAATTTGGCGCCTGCTTTTTTTGCGATCGCGGCAACATGCTTGTTGCCAAGCGAATGCCCTTTTCTTGCTGTGATCTCAAGATGCACGCCTTTTTTCGCAGCCAGCCTCGCGTCCTCCAAAGAGATCTTTCCGGGATGCGCCAGTATATCCGCTCCAGCAAGTATACCAGCCTTGTTTGTGCCGCGGATCACGCATTCAACAGGCGTCTCGCCATGCACCACTACAAGTCTCGCGCCTTTTGCGCGCGCGATCTTCACAGCGCCTTTTATGCATTCGATCGGCATGTGCGTGATTTCAACTCCGGGTATTGCCCTGACCTTCCAGTATTTGTTTATGTCCTTACACGCCCTTGAGAGCCCATTGATAACAAATTCAATGTTTGAAGAGTCCACGTGATCAGTTATGCCAATGACTTTATAGCCCTTGGCTTCTGCACGCCTGGCAAGTTCACACGGCAGCAAAACCCCATCACTAAACAACGTATGCGTATGCAGGTCTATCATGATGCTTCCTTTATTACTATGCCCCTCGCCGCCAAAGTTTAGAATCATAGCAGCTCGGGATCAAATTTGCTTTGCAAATTTGGCGTCCCTAAGAGGATTCGAACCTCTGGCCCCAAGTTTAGGAAACTTGTGCTCTATCCAGCTGAGCTATAGGGACAGCCTTCTAGAGGCGAAACCTCGACCAAAACCTGGTCGAGGTTTCGCCTCTAGTATTTGACCATCGAGTAGACAGGGGTATCCTTGAGTTTGGCGCGGCCGTTCAGATCCGAGAGCTCTATAATAAAGGTAACGTCCACTATCTTACCCTTCAGCTTTTTCACAAGATCCACGACTGCGGCCATTGTGCCGCCAGTTGCC
>CAZBAQ010000085.1:0-4675 GCA_964489855.1 uncultured Planctomycetia bacterium
CAGATGAATTCTGATTTATTGAGACTGGCGAAAAAAGATGCCATGGTCATGCATTGCCTTCCTGCTCATAGGTGCGATGAGATCACGGACGAGGTTTTGGACAGCAGGCAGTCAATAGTCATTGACCAGGCAGAGAACAGACTTCATGTGCAAAAGGCCATATTGGTGAAGTTGTTAAAATAAGGCTGGTCGAGGCGAAACCTCGACCAGCTGGAAGTGGTCGAGGTTTCGCCTCGACCAGAGAAGAGGTTGGTATGAATAAAAAAGTGGTGTTGGCATATTCGGGCGGGTTGGATACTTCGGTTGCTGTAAGATGGCTCAGCGACAAGGGCTATGATGTGGTGGCTTACATGGCTGATGTGGGCCAGGGCGGGGATTTCCAGAAGCTGAAGAAAAGGGCCCTGTCCGCAGGCGCGTCAAAGGTCGTGATAGAGGATCTAAAGGAGGAGTTTGCAGAGGATTTTGCGTTCCAGTCTTTAAAGGCAGGCGCGGTCTACGAGTCAAAGTATCTTCTGGCAACAGCGCTCTCAAGGCCGATCATAGCAAAGGGTCTGGTCGAGACTGCCAGGAAGGAAAAGGCAGGATATGTCGCGCATGGCTGCACAGGCAAAGGCAATGACCAGGTGAGATTCGAGGTGACAGTGATGGTGCTTGCGCCTGAGTTTGAGATAATCGCGCCTCTCAGGGAATGGAACATGTTTTCAAGAGAGGAAGAGATAGAGTATGCCAGGGAAAAAGACATAGATATAGATGTAACTAAGAAAAGTCCATATAGCCTGGATCAGAATATCTGGGGTATAAGTATAGAATGCGGCGTACTGGAAGATCCGTGGAACGAGCCTCCGAAAGATGCCTATAAAATGACAAAAGATCCGAAAAAGGCGCCGAACAAACCGACATACGTGGAGATAGAATTTAAAAACGGCGTACCTGTAAAGATCAACGGTAAGAAATATGATCCTGTGGATCTGGTGGTGAAGTTAAATGAAATAGGCGGCAAAAACGGAATAGGCAGGACTGATCTGGTAGAAAACAGACTCGTTGGAATAAAATCAAGAGAGATATACGAGGCGCCTGGCGCGTGGATATTACATAAGGCGCACAAGGATCTAGAGGCGCTCGTGTTAGACAGAGAACTTTTGCATTTCAAGGAGAGCATTTCTTTAAAATACGCGGAGCTTGTTTATTATGGCCTGTGGTTTACGCCTTTAAAAAAGGCCCTGGACGCTTTTATAAACGAGACACAGAAAAAAGTAACAGGTGTCGTAAAGATGAGATTACTAAAAGGCGTTACGAGTGTAGTGGGTAGAAGATCGCCTTTTTCGCTTTACAAAAAAGAGATGGCAACGTATGAAGCTGGTGATAAATTTGATAGAAAAGTAGCAGAAGGATTTATAAAGGTGTGGGGATGCCGTACAGAAGTGCATAAGTGCACAAGAGCATAAGTGCATACGAGAAGAGGTCGGATATGAAGAATAAATTATGGGGTGGGAGATTTACTAAAAAGACAAATCCTCTGGTAGAGGAATTTACAAAGTCTATCCAGTTTGACAAAAAACTCGCTGAATATGACTGCATAGGGTCGCTTGCGCATATCAATGTGCTTAAAAAGGCAAAACTCTTGAGCGCAGAGGAGCATAAAGAGCTTGAAAGCGGACTGGAGAGCATCCTAAGCTCGATCAGGAAAGGCTCTCTTGAAATAGACGCTTCTTTTGAAGACGTACATAGCTACGTGCAGCACCTTTTAGAAAAAAAAGCAGGCAAGGTCGCGCTCAAACTTCATACATGCAGGTCAAGAAACGACCAGGTGGTCTTTGACACCAAGATGTATTGCGTAAAAAATGCGGCATATACTTTGAATTTATTTTCAGGACTTGGGAAGGTATTGGATAAATTAGCAAAGAATAATGCCGGCCAGATCATTGGCGGCTACACGCACATGCAGCATGCAATGCCAGTAAGTTTAGCAGACTATCTTGGCGCGTATTCAGAGATGTTAAAAAGGGACTCCAACAGGATCGATAATGCATCAAAGGATATATCTTTAACACTGGGGTCGGGTGCTATCGCAGGCACGTTTATTGACGCTGAAAAATACAGCGCCCCCGCGATTAATTCAATCGATACTGTGAGCGACAGGGATTTTGTTATTGAGATCTTAAGCGCGCTGGCCATAACAGGCATGCATTTATCAAGACTGGCAGAGGACCTGATTTTATGGTCGACAAAGGAGTTTGACTTTATAGAAATAGACGATGCGTTCTGTACCGGCAGTTCCTTGATGCCGCAGAAAAAGAATCCTGACGTCCTGGAACTGATCAGAGGGAACACAGGGAAGTTATACGGAAATCTTATGAGCGTCCTGGTGATGATGAAGGGCTTACCGTTGTCATATAATAGGGATATGCAGCTGGATAAAGAGCCGCTTTTCGAATCATTTGAGATCATACAGAAAGAATCAAAGGTATTGGCAGCGCTTTTGCCAAAGATAAAGTTTAATAAAAAGAATATTGCCAGGCAGCTCGAGGACGAATCACTATACGCTACTGACCTGGCTGATTACCTTGTGCAGAACAAGGTCGCGTTTAAAGACGCGCACGGGATAATAGGCAGGCTTGTCAAGACAGGCAAGGAAATAAAAAAGATGAGTTCTTCTGAGCTTAAAAAGTTTCACCCTGCTTTAAACAGCAAGGTGGTAAATAAGATCATTGACCCGAAGCAGTCAGTGGCATCCAAAAAATCAGTAAAGAGAAAGAAAAGGTAAAGATATGCATGATTTCAAATATAAACGCAGTGAACTTTATTGCGAGTCTGTGAGTGTTGGCCAGCTCGCGAAAAAATACGGCACGCCGCTTTATGTATACAGCAGGAAAACTTTCCTGGACCACTATAGGAAGTTACAGGATGCGTTCAAAAGCGTCAAACCTATTATATGCTATTCAGTAAAGGCGAATTCGAGCATCGCGATATTAAAGATGCTTGTAAAAAAAAGCGCTGGCCTGGATAGTAAAACAGGCGGAGAGCTTTTCAGGGCGATTAAGGCAGGCGCTTCGCCCAGAAGAATAGTGTATGCCAGCGTGGGAAAGACAGAAAAAGAGATAGAGTATGCCATAAAACAGAATATCCTTCTTTTTAATGTCGAATCATTACCAGAGCTGCAGATGATCGACAGGGTCGCCGGGAGATTGCGTAAAAGACAGAGCGTTGCTATCCGTGTGAACCCTAATGTCAAAGCAAAAACACACAGATACATCACGACCGGGCACAAGCAGAACAAGTTTGGCATTGATATAGATACAGCGAGAAGTATATTTCTGAAGCGGAGGGAATTCAGGAATCTCGATATATCAAGCGTGCACCTGCACATAGGTTCGCAGATAGTAGACGCCAAACCTTTTGTCAGGGCAATAGAGAAGCTGGTAGTTTTTGTAAAAAACCTGGAGTCGCTCGGTATAAGGATAAGCTGGTTTAATATCGGCGGCGGGCTCGGAATAATATATTCCGGCGAAAGGCCTCAGACTGCCAAGGAATACGCAACCGCGGTGCTGCCATTGTTAAAAAGACTAGACTCCAGGATAATATTAGAGCCAGGCAGGTTCATAGCCGGGAATGCAGGCGTGCTCGTGGCAAAGGTGCTATATATAAAGGAGGCGCCAGGCAAAAATTTTGCAATAGTCGATACAGCGATGAATGATCTTGTGCGGCCGAGCCTTTACGAGGCCTTTCATGAGATACTGCCTGTTGTAAGTAAGCCGTATAAAGGTTCAGGAAATATCCGCAAATACGATATAGTCGGCCCTGTCTGCGAAAGCGGGGATTTTCTAGGCAGGAACAGGAAATTTATTGGTCTAAGCCAGGGAGATTTTTTAGCTGTTATGAGCGCGGGCGCGTATGGATACAGCATGGCCAGTAATTACAATTCCAGGCCGCGGCCGACAGAGGTGCTGGTCGAGGGAAATCGCGCCAGACTCATAACGCGCCGCGAGACATATAGCGATTTGATCCGCACCGAAGTTTAAGTGGTCGAGGTTAAGTGGTCGAGGTTTCGCCTCGACCAGGACAATGAGATGAAAAAGTTAAAGTTTACGAAAATGGTCGGGGCTGGGAATGATTTTGTGGTAATTGACTGCCGTAGTGTATCTTGCTCTGGATGTTGTGAATTACCAAGTCTGGCTAATAATCTTTGTCAGATAAAAACCGGGATAGGTGCAGACGGGCTTTTGATATTGGAGAAATCCAGGAAAGCGGATTTCAGGATGCGGATCTTCAATGCAGACGGCAGCGAGGCAGAGATGTGCGGTAATGGTTTAAGGTGCGCGGCGCTGTATAGAGGTAAAAAAGGAAAGATAAAGATAGAGACGCAGGCCGGTATTTACGAGGCCACAATCACAGGCAAGGATAGGGTTAAGATAAAAATGGAAGAGCCAAAAGGCTTAAAGATGGATTTACCTCTGACTCTAAATGGCCGCAGGATAAGGGTCAGTTACGTGGACATTGGCGTGCCGCATACAGTGGTCTTTGTGCAGGGAATCGAACAGATCGACGTTGATTCTATAGGCAGGGCTATACGATATCACAGGGAATTTAAACCGCGCGGCACAAACGCGGATTTTATAGAGATCATAGATGATAAAAATATAAAAATGCGGACTTACGAGCGGGGTGTCGAAGGAGA
>CAZBAQ010000086.1:0-4632 GCA_964489855.1 uncultured Planctomycetia bacterium
CCACCTGCGCCCCGGTAAACGAGATCGCGTCGCAGCCCATCCCATGCAGCGTCATCGCCAGAAGCGCCACCGATACCTGCTCGCCCGTCGATATCAGCATGTCGGTCTCGCGCTCGCTCGGCATTGGCGTGAGTTTATGCGCGAGCTCCATGAGTTCGTCCGTGGTGTCGCCGAGCGCAGACACGACGACCACGAGGCTGTACCCCTTGCGCCTGTACATGGCAACCCTCTTTGCCACAGCTTTTATCCTGTCAATATTCGCCACTGAACTGCCGCCGTATTTTTGAACGATCAAAAAATTCTTCATATCAACCCAATCCATCTCCGCTTAGTTAACAATTCCGACACACTCATTTTGTCAACTTAAGGTTTACAGGTGAGTCTGCGCTTCTTCACAACTGACAAAACATCCGCCACCATTATGCCGGCCATGACTATTAGCGCGATTGAAACCAACGCCAGAACCACTTCCTTATCCCTTATAAAACCCGCAATCTGGTACAAAAGCGCGCCTATAGATGTTATTAGCATAAATATAGCCGGCAGAAAAGTAAACTTCAAACTCTTACCCCTGCATAAAAGCCAGCTCGACACCACGACAAAAGTCAGCGCCGCGACCAACTGGTTCGAGGCCCCGAACATCGGCCAGATCTCATTCCACTTGCCGCTGAGTGCCAGCGCACCGCTTATAAATACTACCACAAATGTCGAAAAGAATCTATTCTTAATTTTAAAAAGTTCCTCCGAAAGATACCTGCAAATCCTCGTGGCTGTATCCAATGTGGTCAAAATAAAGGCGTTGAGTATCAGTACCGCGATTATGCTGCCTTTGCCAAAAAAAATCGATTGTGTCAGCGCGCCATACCCTGCGCCGAACGCGCCTATAGGCCCGGGTCCGCCCTTTGCCAGCGCTGCCTCCAACCCGGCCGCGCCCAGCCCAGCGCTCACTGCCAGAAGCGCGAGCACAGCCAACACTGCCTCGAGCACCATGCCGCCGTACCCGATGCGCTTCGCATCGCGCTCGTTTGCCAGCTGCTTAGACGTGGTGCCGCTCGAAACCAGCGCGTGAAACCCGGAGTTCGCGCCGCACGCCACAGTCACGAAAAGCATTGGCCACAGCCATCCGCCGCCACCCGCCGGACTCCATCCCCCAAATCCTGCCACATCTATCACAGGCCGTGATACAACGATCCCGACCACCCCGGCCGCGACCCCAAAATACAAAAGAAAACTCGATATATAATCGCGCGGCTGCAGCAGGATATGCACCGGCGTAACAGATGCGATAAACGCGTATGCCAACAAAACGATCATCCACACCGCGTAACCATTGCCCGCAAACTCAACAGGAAACATCTCGCCTAAAAAAATACACGCCAGAAGAAGCGCCAGTCCGATCCCTGTCGCCAAAACGATATTAAACCTCAACCTGTTCAAAATAAAACCGACCAGAAGCGCCACACCGACCAGCCCGAAGCACGGCACCACTGTCTTTGGCTCAGTCGTCAATGTCTTTGCGCACACAGCCGCGAACACCGCGATCACCAGGATCAGCGTCAGCCACACGAATCCCAGGAAAATCAGTTTTGCGCGCCGCGATATCACGCTCTCCGCCACATCCGCGATCGACCGCCCGCCATGCCGCACAGAAATAATAAGCGCCGCGAAATCATGCACCCCGCCCATAAAAACCGTACCCACCACGATCCACACGAGTGCCGGCCACCACCCCCATAGTGCGACCGCGATCACAGGTCCTACTATCGGCCCTGCGCCGGCAATGCTTGCAAAATGGTGACTGAAAAGGATTAACCAGTTCCTGGCAGGAACGTAATCAACACCATCGGAAAGCTTATTGGCAGGCGTCACGTTCGACTGGTCTACCTCAAAAAATCTTTCCACCAGCCGCGCATAAAAAAAATACCCCGCGCCGAGGAATATAATCGAACCTAAAATTATCGTCAGTGAATTCATATTGCCATTAGTGGTCGAGGAACTGGTCGAGGTTTCTTGCCTCGACCTAGCGTATGAAAAACTCCATCATCTCGTGGCCGCGATCAATGCGAAATTTACTCGACCGCGCCTCTTTCTCATTAAAATACAATATCTCGTCCTGTTCGATGTCAGTCCCGTACATCGCGAAACACACGTAGTCCCGTGCGTGCGTGCGCAATGCCAGAGGTGTGGCATGATCAGACAGCACCACTATCCTGAACTCCTCGTCCGACCCCTTGAACCGCTCGAGCACAGTCCCGACCACGAACTTGTCAAATTTCTCTATCGCCGCGAGTTTTTCTTTCAAATCGCCGTTATGCCCTGCCTCGTCCGGCGCCTCCACGTGCACGAACACAAAATCCCTGTCTTTAAGCGACTCCAGTGCATACTCTGCCTTGCCCTTATAATTCGTATCATAATACCCGGTCGCGCCAGGCACATCCACGACCCTGAGTCCGATCGTCTTACCAATACCTTTAATAAGGTCCACTGCGGAAATAATCGACCCCTCCACTTTATACAATTCCGAAAACTTCGGCATAGACGGCATGGTGCCTTGCCCCCACAGCCATATCATGTTCGCTGGATTTTCTTTCAAATCGACCCTGACCCTGTTCACCTCGTGTCCTGCAAGAACATCCTTTGACTCATACATCAATCTCTTCAAATACTCGGCAAAATCTCCCTTCCTAGGCAAATGCCCTTTTATTTTTTTGCCAAGGATATCGTGCGGCGGCACGCACTTCAGCTTTACAAACCCCTTTAACTCGTCCTTGTCCCTGCATTTTATCACCATCAGATGCCTGTAACTCACGCCCGCGTAAAACTTCACATCCTTTGTGCCTATTTTTGCATTCAATTCATCAATAAACCTGGCCGCCTCTTCGCTTGATATATGCCCCGCACTATAATCCGACATGCGCTCATCCGCCACTGTCACGAGATTGCACCTGAACGCGATCTCGTCCTCTGCCAGCTCCACGCCGATATTCACAGCCTCGAGCGGCCCACGCCCTGTATAATATTTTCGCGGATTATATCCTAAAATAGACAGGTTTGCCACATCACTCGCAGGCGCCATGCGCGCCGGTATCATATTCGTCAACCCGACCCTGCCTTTCTCAGCAATAAAATTCATGTTCGGTATGCGCGCCACCTCGAGCGGAGTCTTCCCGCCCAGCTCCTCGAGCGGCCTATCGCCCATACCATCCCCAACCAGCACTATATATTTCATATCTTTTTAATCTTCCCTTTCTCCCACGCGCGCACGAACCCAGCCACCACTATCGGGTCAAACTGCGTGCCAGTGTTGTTCCTCAGCTCCTTTAGCGCCACTGCCTGCGATAACGCCTTCCTGTACGGCCTGTCCGATGTCATTGCATGATACGAATCCACCACAGCTATGATGCGCGCTTCCAGCGGGATCTCCTCGCCCTTGAGCCCGTCCGGATACCCGCTGCCGTCATATTTTTCCTGGTGATGCTTAATAATATTCCCTACATTCCTTAATTTTCCAATCGGCTCGACGATCCTCGCGCCTATCTCGCAATGCTGCTTCATGACCTCCCACTCAGCAGCTGTCAGTTTCCCATTCTTATTCAATATCGCGTCAGGCACGCCGATCTTGCCTATATCGTGCAGCTGTAACGCTGTCTCGAGATCCTCTTTATTTATAGAAGCATTGAACTCGCTTGACCCCTCAAGCTCCTCAACCACTCGCATGCCATAAAAAGTCACATCCTCTAGATGCCCGTGCGTGTATGAATCCTTCTCATCCACTGTCTGCGCCAGGGCCAGTACTGTCTGGATATAGCTTTCGCGTTCCTTCTCCCGCATCCTCTCTAACTCCATAAAATTATTCGCGTTCTCTACCGCAATCGCTGCCTCGCTCGCCAGCGTCGAGAGAAGATGGATATCCTCCTCTGTATAAATATCGCCTGACATCTTCTCGCCCAGCACTAAAAATCCAACCAAATACCCCTTACCGTAACTCGGAACACAGATCGCCGCATCCATTCCCTCCAGCTCTTCCTTGATCTTAGAAAGTCTGTCCTTTAAACCTTTTTCTTTTCGCAAAAACCTCTCTGAGCGCAACCAATCCTCTAACTCGTCCAGCATAATAGTTTCTCTGTGCGTCCTGAGCCACCAGACCAATGTATTATCCTTGTCCAGTGTATAGCCTGTATGCCTGCGGTTCGTCCCTCTTCGTATCTTCAGAACATATCTTTCCTTTGAATCATCAAACTGAAATATAGCCGCGCTCTTTACCCTCATGCTCTTTGTCACAACCCTTATAATAAGATTCAAAAGTTTCTTCATGTCTGTAACTAGGGTCATCCCCTCGCTTGCCTCTTTCAACACACGGTGGTAATCGTATTTTTTCTGGAACAAAAATCTGTCGGTTAACCCAACTAACAAATTCTCCAATGGCCTCATGCCTAACGTAATAACTGTTATACTAAAAATAAGAACTACTAATCTTGTATTTTCTCCCAAAACACCAGTAAGAAATTCCTGAGCCAAAAATGTCGAACCCACAAAAGTCATCGACACAAACGCAAAAAGACCAGCAAAAATAGCTGTCTTTTTGATGATGAGCTCTATTTCCATCAGGCGGTGTCTAATGATAGCGTATGT
>CAZBAQ010000087.1:0-4561 GCA_964489855.1 uncultured Planctomycetia bacterium
TTACTAAGGTACTGGCTGCAGCTCTCCGCCTGTTTTCCAAAAACCACTATGCGCACGAAGCACACGTCGTCTTTTTTCTCCCCGTTCTGAGTCACGTATCTCCTGTTTACCGCCAGACCAAATGTGGCAACAGGCGCGCCGCTCGGCACATAACGCAGTTCCGGATCCCTTGTAAGATTTCCAATAAGAAAAATCTTGTTCAAATTCGCCACTGTACTACCTCCTTTTCTACGCTTGCTCTGTTATCAGCACACGCAAAATCGATTCATTCAGACTAAAGGACCGCCTGATCTTGGCGATTGCATCTGTATCTATGTGAAAATCAATAAGATAATAGACACCCTCTTTATGTTTTTTTATAGGATAGGCTAGTTTCTGCTTGCCCCATTCCTTTATATTATCCAAAGAGCCCTTCTGTTTCTTAATGATTTCCTGCACCTGAGTTATAGTCTTGTCAAGCGCTTCTTTTGCAAGGTCTGATTTGATGATAAACATGCCTTCGTATTTCTTCATCCTAACCTCCGTTATACCTGTTCATTGTTGTTTGAACGCCTTTTTTTACCCAGCACCCGCACGCGCCTGAAGCGCGGTCTAATATCTCAGAAAGATTTTTTTGTTCAGCCTTTGTAAATTTGGCCAGTACATATCCCGAGCAGCCCCTTACTGATGACCTACCCATGATGCCTATCCTCATCCTTGAAAACTTGCTCGTGCCCAGGAAATCTATTACTGAGCGCAGCCCTTTATGCCCGCCGTCAGTGCCTTTCTCTCTTATCCTTAATGCCCCGAAAGGAAGCGCGACATCATCCACGACCAATAAGATATCTTCCAATCCTATCTTCAGCCAATTCACGATCGAACACACAGAATGGCCTGAAAGATTCATGAATGTCTGCGGCATTGCAAGATAGATCTTTTCTCCGTCTATCGCACCCTCGCCGGTAAAGGCCTTGAATTTCCTGTGCGAGCGAAACCGAATCTTATTTTCTTTTGCCACTCTTTCCAGGACCATAAACCCCATATTGTGCCGCGTCAGCTTATACTTGTTTCCAGGGTTTCCGAGTCCGACGATTAGTTTCATACAGCTAGCCTCGAGGCTCGAGCCAAGTTATTTCTTTTCTTCTTTCTTTTCCTCTTTAGGTTTTTCAGCCTTCTCAGGAGCAGTCTCGCCCTCTTCAGCAGGTTCTTCTTTCTTCTCCTTAATGACCTCCGGCTCCTGGAGTTCGCTTTCGGCAGGCGCGGCAACAAGATCCTCGACCTTCTTGGGATGCTCCACGCTAAAGACAACTGCCTCTGGATCGTCCAGGATCTTTACGCCTTCAGGCGCTATAACATCCTTTACAGTCAATGATTCGCCTATCTTGATATTTGTTACATCCACCTCGATCTTCTCAGGTATATTAGTAGGCAGGCACTCGACCTCTGCCTCCCACATCACATGCTGAAGCACTCCTTCATCCTGCTTCACGCCTATGGCCTCGCCCTTTCCGGCGATTGGCACCTTTACCTTGAGTGTCTCGGTCAGGGATATTTCCTGAAAATCAACATGTAGGAGATAGTCCTTTATGGGATCCCTCTGCACCTCTTTTACAATGACCATGCGCTCCTTGCTTTTTTTTGCGCCGTCTATGTGAAGCCTCGCGATTACATTTTCGCCTGCCTCTGTATGAAGGGTCCTGAAAAGATCCTTTGAGCCTATCTTGAGGCTCAATGTATCCTCGCCTTTTTTATAGACGACAGCTGGCACTGTGCCTTTTTCCCTTAATTTCTTGTTAGTTTCTTTTCCTTTTTCCTCTCTCAAACTCACGCGTAGATCTACAAAATCCATTTCAAATCACTCCTTTTCTTAGTCAAACAAGCAGCTGACTGACTCTTCGTTGTGGATCCTTTTTATCGCATCTGCCAATAAAGGCGCGATGGATAGCATCTTTATCTTTTTATGAATCTTCCCATCCTCTACGGGGATAGTATTGGTCACAAATAATTTCTTTATGGGAGAGGCCTCTATGCGTTTTATCGCAGGGCCAGAGAGTATCGGGTGGGTGATGGCCGCGTAAACATCCTTCGCGCCTGCTTTTTTCAATGCATTTGACGCCTCTACAAGCGAACCTGCTGTTGCCACAAGGTCATCTATGATCAATACATTGTTTCCCTTGATCTCTTCTTCGCCAAGGATATTCATCACCTCTGTATCCTCTTCTGAAATCCGCCTTTTGTCAACTATGGCGAGAGGTGTTTCTAAGCGTTTTGCGTACGCCCTGGCCATCTTTATACCGCCTACATCAGGAGACACCACGGTAATATTCTTTATCTTCAGCTCTCTAATATGATTGACAAACACATTCACTGCGTAGAGATGGTCCATTGGTATGTCAAAGAACCCCTGGATCTGGCCAGCGTGCAGGTCTATGGTCAGGATCCTGTTTGCGCCTGCAGTGGTCAAGAGATTCGCGACGAGCTTTGCTGTTATAGGGACGCGCGGCTGGTCTTTTCTGTCCTGCCTGGCATATCCAAAGTGAGGTAAAACTGCTGTGATGCGCCTTGCAGAGGCGCGTTTAAGCGCGTCGATTAAAATCAAAAGTTCCATCAGGTTTCTGTTGGGAGGGGGACAGGTAGACTGCACTATAAAAACATCCTTGCCGCGCACGTTTTCATCTATCCTCACGCGTATCTCCCCTTCGCTAAATCTGGTGACCAGGGCCTTTGAAAGCGGCATCTTCAAATACTTTACTATCTCTTTTGCTAATGCTGGATTAGAGTTTCCTGTGAAAATTGCAGCAGTCCTGTTCATGTCACACCCCTCTAACGTTTTATTTTTTCCTCAAGATCCTCGCGGGCACACCCACCACAGTTTTCCCCGCAGGTACATTATGATTCTTGGTCACCACGCTGCCAGAACCGGTTATAGCGCCTTTTCCTATTCTTACAGGCGCTATTAAAATAGTGCCTGTACCTATAAAAGCGTTGTCTTCTATAATCGTCTTATGTTTTCGCTTGCCGTCGTAATTTGCGACTATTGTGCCGGCGCCGATATTGACACCCTTGCCTATTACAGTGTCGCCTATGTAGCACTGGTGCCTGACTTTAGTATTCTTCCCTATTCTGGAGCGTACTATCTCGACAAAATTACCTATGCCTGCGCCGTTATCCACCACAGTGCCTGAACGAAGCCTTGCAAACGGTCCGATAGAGCATTCCGAGCCTATTTTAACATCGCTGTCTATGAAAGTATAGGGATATATTATCGTATCCTTTTTTATCTCGACACCCTCTTCTATGTACGTGTTGTTAGGATCGACCACGCTTACTCCCTCGCGCATAAGCCTGTCCAGTATCCTGCGTCTTATCACCATTTCCACCTCTATCAGGTCCTTACGTGTATTTACCCCGAGAAACTCTTCTGTGTCATCAGTGGACACCGAATCCACGAGAGCATTCGATCTTGCCAATACATCTATGGTATCTGTCAGGTAATATTCCTTTTTCTTATTATTCGGCTTTATTTTACCCAGCACCTCAAAAAGAAGGTCCTTGTTAAAACAATAAACGCCTACGTTTATCTCCTCCACGACCTTTTCGTAGATCGACGCGTCCAGTTCTTCTATGATCTTCGCGATCCTGTCATTACTAGAGCGCATGATCCTGCCGTACCCGGTAGGATTTTTTAAGGTCGATGTGAGGAGCGTGCATGCCGAGCGCATAGATACATGTCTGCCTATAACCTTTTTCAATGTCTCTGGTTTTAAAAGAGGTACGTCACCACATGATATTAAAACTGAGCTTATCTTCTTGTCTTTTAAAAGAGCGGACTTTGCCTTTGCCACAGCATCGCCTGTACCCAGGAGCTTATCCTGCTTTATACAATCCACGCCATCCAGTTCCTTCTTTACCAATTCTGAGCGATGGCCCACGATGACTATAATATTTTTTATCCCGATAGAACGTATGTTGTCCACCAGGTACTTTATCATCGGTCTGCCGCAAATAGGATGAAGCACCTTTGGCAAGGACGAACGCATCCTAGTGCCTTCCCCTGCGGCTAAAATTATCGCGGCAACGTTTCTCATGTCTACCTCACAATCGGCTGCCCTAATCTATATAGGTTATAATTCTATCTTTTAACGCAAGCAAGCTTATTATTGATAAGGTGACTTCAGCCTACCGGTTTTCTTCAGATAAAGGATCCATACATAACAGATGACTATCAAAATAAATACAGACTCTGAAACAGCTATGTCGCTTTTACTGCTCGGGAATGTATAGAAATAATATCTTTTCCACAACAATATAGTGTGGCAGCCAATAAGCACTCCCAAAAAAGTGCCAAAGTCTTTTCTAATTGCCTTTCGCCAGTCATAAGAGAATCGCCCCAAGGACTCCCTGATCCCGGATAAATTCGGCAAAAAACGGTTCACCCTTTTACAATACTCTTCATACTCTGAACCAAAACGACCCCTTAGATAATCTTCTTCCGTAACCACGATGGCCAAATAGACAAAACCAAAGAATGGGATTATGAGGAAATAAACCCATGGAGACCCACAAATCATCCCCAGACCTG
>CAZBAQ010000088.1:0-4450 GCA_964489855.1 uncultured Planctomycetia bacterium
TGTTTCAAAAAGACGCTCGGCTGCCCCAGCGAGGCTGCCTCGCTCAGTGTAATTTTTTGCTCTCGCCTGTCTATAGCTCTCGGGCGAACCATGCCCGCAAAAAATTCCAATGCTTTTTTCAACACCTGCTAGACCGAAAAGACGAGCGAGCGAAAAAAATGAGCAAAATTTCCTCGCTGGGGAAACTGACTCGAGAGCTAAAACACAGGTCAGTTCCCTGCGAAACCACGTTACTGATTTACAAATTAGCAAAGCTTTTGCGTGTTCAATAACTACGCAAACTAGTAAAAAGAAAGAGCAGGAAATTTTGAGTCCCTGAAACCCACTGGCTGGGTGGTGCGAAAGTGTAACACAACATTAAAGATATTACACCCTTTTTTTATTTTATACTTGTATGTATTTTTCCAAAGTAGTATTATATCCATAAGCAGTATTTAAAAAGGAGGGGCATATGAAAAGTTTTGGTTTGATTATTGCTCTTATTTGTGTTTTTGCTGTAGGCGCGAGCGCTGCGCCGGTGGATGTGCCTGTAAAGGCAAAGGAGATGAAGGGCGCGGATTATATCTTTGAAGATCTTAATATAGCATTTTTAATGGGGGGCGATGTTGATTATGTTGACGAGCTGGATCTGGACAGGGTAGATACTGAGGTAGAGGCCATGTTTTATACAGCTAAATTAGGTGTTTCCGCGGACATGGTAGATATCTATGCTCTTTTAGGGCAGGTAAGAGATGTTCAATATATTTCAATGGTATCAGGAGCGGATATTAAATACGAAATGGAGGATGCATTTACATGGGGCGCAGGCTTAAGCGCCCTTATTTACGAATGGAAAAGGTTTGGGATCAAGTTTTTTGGAGACGTCAAATACAGGATGATCGAGGATATGGATTATGATATGGTCAAACTGGAGGGGGTAACGTACAGCAAGGATCAGCTAACAGGGGCCAAGAGCAAGGCCAAGTGGGAAGAATGGCAGGCTGCTTTAAGTACCGGCGTAAAATTAGGATATGTAATGCCTTATCTGGGCATAAAATATTCAGACGCAGAGATCAGCGGCAAGGTTACTCTGGATGGCGTTGCGTATGATTTAGGTACTGTGAATACTGGAGGCAATGTCGGCGTCTTTGCAGGATGTTCTCTTATACCAATAGAAAGCTTATCAGTTGATCTGCAGGCCCGGTTTTTTGACGAAAAAGGATTTTCAGTGTCATTGGTCCATGAGTTTTAACGATAAAGGAGTGCCAGGTCAGTGAATAGAGGTCAGTGGACAATGATCAGCAGGGCCAGATTTTTAAGTCTGGCCCTTTTTTTATCTATCATTTTAACAGCAGCGCCGTGTCTTGCGGATTTCCGCTTTGTTGTCATGGGAGACAGCAGGGGCAGTGACGACGGGATAAATACAGAGGTGCTCGAGCGGCTTTTAGAGCAGGTAAGATCTGAGGGACCTGAGTTTATTGTGTTTGTCGGGGACCTGATAACAGGGACCAGGCACAGCGGTGAGCACATGGATAGATTGGTCAAATGGAAGAGTATTGTGGAAAAGCATGATATATCTGTCTATGTTGCCATAGGTAATCATGAAGTTACTTCAGAGAGTTCCGAAGATATACTGAGGTCTTTATTCGGAGAATTAGTTTACTCTTTTGATCATGATAACGCGCATTTTGTAATACTGGATACAGACAGGTATAAAGATTTTCACAGGCTTGGCCAGGAGCAGATGGAATGGCTGAAAAAAGATCTCGAGAAAAATAAGAAAGATGTTATTTTTGTCTTTGGCCACGAGCCTGCATTTCCGTATAAGCATCACATGGGTGATTCCCTTGATAAGTATCCTTCTGAAAGGGACGAGTTGTGGGATATATTCAAGGGGCATGGCGTGGATGCCTATTTTTGCGGACACGAACATTTATATAATAGCTCTGTGCACGACGGGATAAGCCAGGTCATTACAGGAGGTGCAGGTGCTCATCTTCACGCTTCTCCTGAAGACGGCGGGTTTTATCATTATATTATTATTGATGTAACCGACAGCGGCGAGTACACTGCCACCCCAAAACCCGCTGGGCTGGGTGGTGCGAAATAGCTGAAACTGTAACGTGACTATTCATATAGCACAGAGCAGAGCTGAATTTCCTCTTGTAATAATAGAGAGGCGGTGATATAATTATTAATTCGCGGGCCCATAGCTCAGTCTGGTTAGAGCACCTGACTCATAATCAGGGTGTCCAAGGTTCAAATCCTTGTGGGCCCACCAGGGCGATTGGCTCAGTTGGTTAGAGCGCTGCCCTCACATGGCAGAGATCACTGGTTCGAGTCCAGTATCGCCCACCAGTAAAAGGAGTTTATGGGAGAGAAGAAGTCAATCAAGGAACAGATTGGGTTTTTGATAGAGCTCCAGGTCGTGGATGGGGAGATTTTTGCGTTGACATCTGAAAAGAACGCGGCGCCTGAAAAGCTCAAGACCGTAGAGAAAGAGCTGGAGGCAAAAAAGACAGGTATAAAACAGGCAGAGGAAAGCACAAAAGCACTGCAGGTAAAATTAAAGGACAGGGAAGTAGGTATACAGCAAAAGGAAAGCGAGATCAAGAAACTCGAGGGCCAGCTCTACCAGATAAAGACCAATAAAGAATACACTGCGATGCTTACAGAGATACAGGGGATAAAGGCTGACAATTCACTTGTCGAGGAAGAGATGTTGAATCTGATGGATGCGATCGAGGCTGCCAAGAAAAAGATAGTGGAAGAAAAGGAGTTATTTAAGAAAGAAGAAGCGAGCGCCCAGAAGGAAAAGGCCGTGGTCAGCGCGAGGCTCAAGGAGATTGACACCAGGATTTCAGAACTATCTTCAAAAAGAAATGAGATAATACCGAATATCGGCAGGCAGGTGCTGGCGAGATATGAGAAGGTGCTTAATAATAGAGATGGTCTTGCTATAGTGAATGTCCAGGACGGGGCGTGTGGCGGATGTCACATGAACCTGCCGCCACAGGTCGTGAGCGGCGCAAAGATCAGGGAAGAGATCATTACCTGCGGCAGCTGTAACAGGATCCTATACGTGGATGATAATGTCGAAGTCAATTGAGATATTCGTAGATGGCGCGTCAAAAGGAAATCCCGGACCTTCGGGCATAGGATTTGTTTTTGTCGACGAGAAAAAAAGCATCGTCAAGAAATTGTTTAAATTTATAGGCAATGCCACGAATAATATCGCGGAATATGCAGCCCTTATTTACGGTCTGCAGGAGGCATTGATAGATAGATACGAAAATGTGACAGTAAAGTCAGACAGCGAGCTCATGACAAAACAGCTCAGGGGTGAATACAGGGTAAAGAACGAAAACCTCAGACCTTATTATGAACAGTTTTTGCATCTCTCCCGAGGCTTTAACAAGGTGGAAGTGGTTTCTATATCCAGGGGAGATAATTCTCTAGCGGATAAACTTGCCAACAGGGCAGTAGATTCAAGATTTGACAGCTCATTAAAAATTGAATAAGGCGCGGGTCGGATGGTTACCTCTGGCAATGCCAGGGGAGGAAAGTCCGGGCTCCACAGGGCAGCGTAGCGGGTAACGCCCGTCTCCCTCGCAGCACAAGGTAAGAACTATAGCTGCTTGGGACGGATCAGAGCCACAGAGACGAGTCTGGGAGGCGCAGTAGCAACGTAATATGCTTAAGCATACGTTGCTGTCTCTCAGGGTGAAACGCGGCAATCTCTACGCGGAGCAAAACCAAATAGGTCCTGCTGATAGAATGGCCCGTTCAAAAGGGCAGGACGGGTAGGTTGCATGATCATGACAGCAATGTCATGGCTAGATAGATGACCGTCGCCTTCGCAAGAGGGCACAGAACCCGGCTTATAGACCCGCGCCTTTATTCACCTTTTCTTGTATTCCCCTCAAAGATATGATATATTTAAACATATGCGCTATATAGTTATAGTGACAATTTTTGTATTTATTTTCACGGCGGACCTTTTCGCAGATACCATTCTTATGAAGAACGGGAAAAAGGCAAAGGGTCTGGTTGTCGACGAATACGTAGACAGGATCACGTTCAGCACTGTTGACGGCGAAAAGGATATTTTACGCGAGGATATGGACAGGATCGAATATGATACGCCTGAGCAGAATTTTATGCAGCTCGGAAGGGAATATGACAGAAAGGGCTGGTATGACAAGGCAGCATTTTATTATAAAAAGGCGATGGATTTGAATCCGAGCTACAAGGAGGCGAGAGAGGGTTACCTTGCCAGCCATGCAAAGATGTGGCGCCAGGAAGAAAGGCGCACCAAAAAGGAACTGGAGCACCAGGGCATGGTGATGGACTGGTGGAGGAATAGAAACAAAGATACATCTTCCCAGCCAAAAGATAAAGAGCTGGCATTAAAGGATACAATAGGCCTTTCTATTGTGGAGGAGCAGGGGCTTTTTGCAATAGGCGAGGT
>CAZBAQ010000089.1:0-4393 GCA_964489855.1 uncultured Planctomycetia bacterium
TAAAACTGCCCGATGAAAGTATTTTTGTAGAGGACAAGGAAGCGATCAAGACCGAAGTGCTGCAGGTCTCGGGAAATGCCGTATTTCTAAAAGAAACGAATTTTTACGGTGAAAAAGGCGGCCAGGTAGGCGACACGGGCGTATTGATTAAAGAAGGCAAGGTAGTAGCAGAGGTTGTAAATGCCATTGATGTCGCAGGACGGGTACAGCACGAGATAAAACCAAAAGGCGCTAAATTAAAGGCCGGGGACAAAGTATCGGCAAAGATAGATTTAAAGCGTAGGGAAAATATTAGAAGAAATCACACAGCCACGCATCTTTTGCATCATGCGTTGAGAAAGGTCTTGGGCCAGCACGTAAAGCAAAAAGGGTCATTGGTAGCGCCAGACCGGCTCAGGTTTGATTTTTCGCATTTTAAGGCAGTGACAGGCGAAGAGCTTTCCATGATCGAAGGTCTCGTGAATGAAAGCATAAAAAATAATACCTCCGTATGCGCTAATGAAATGCACCTGGATGAGGCAAAGAAGCAAGGCGCGATCGCGCTCTTCGGGGAAAAATACGCTGACACTGTAAGAATGGTGGCAGTGGGTGATTACAGTAAGGAGCTTTGCGGCGGTACGCATGTGGAAAAAACAGGCGATATAAAAAGATTCAAGATCTCATCAGAGTCTTCTATTGCGAGCGGGGTTCGAAGGATCGAGGCAGTTACAGGAGACGCGGCGATCAAAAAGATCATGGAAGGCGAGGACCTGATAAAAGAAATAGCCAGAGAATTAAAGACGACACCGGGCAATATACTTAAGGAAATAGAAAAATTAACAAATAGACTCAGGGAGCTGGAAAGAGATTTCAATGCCATAAGTGACAGGTTCACGCAGTCAAACATAGACGGGCTTTTGGCTAAGGTAAAAAAGATAAAAGGCAGGGATGTTATTATCGCAGAAATTAAAAACGCGGACATGGCAGTTTTAAGAAAGACTGCTGACGCAATAAAAGGCAGATTAAAAAATATCTTTTTCGTGCTCGTGTCTGAAAAAGACGGCAGGCTTTCAATGGTCGTTGGCACCCAGCCGCCAGTCAATGCATCCGAGGTATTGAATAAAATAGGTCCAGGGTTTGGCATAAAAGGCGGCGGGAGATCCGATTTTGCCCAGGCAGGAGGAGCCGGCAAAAAGAATATCAACGAGATTTTAGAAAAGTCCAAAGAAATAGTAGAGAGGTATTTATGAAGATCTTGAGATTGTCCAGCAAGGAAATACAGAAGTTGTATGACCGGTATTATTATAATAAAAAACGCGTGACAGAAAAGGTGCGCGGGATCGTGGATGATGTCAGGGAGAACGGCGACAGGGCGCTCATCAAATACACGAGGAGATTTGATAAGGTCAGGCTTTCTCCAAAAGAACTAAGGGTAAGCGCCAATGAGATAAATGCCGCGTACCAGAATATAGATGCGGATTTTATAGCAAGTCTCAAGGCAATAATGGCCAACATAGAGAAATTTCACAGGAAGCAATTGCCAAGACCGTGGAAGATAAAGGATGCTGATGGTATACAGCTGGGCGAGATATACAGGCCTATTGAGAGCGTTGGGATCTACGTGCCGGCAGGCACAGCGCCGCTTGTCTCGAGTGTTTACATGAGCGTGCTGCCCGCAAGGATAGCTGGCGTGAAAAGGATAATCCTTGTCACGCCGCCTGGTAAAGACGGCAGGGTGGATCCTCACATATTAGCTGTTGCAAATCTTTTAAAGGTGGACGAGGTCTACAAGGCAGGCGGCGCCCAGGCAATAGCTGCGCTGGCGTTTGGCACAAAGACGATTCCGAAGGTAGACAAGATCGCGGGGCCTGGCAATGACTATGTGACTGAGGCAAAACGTCAGGTATACGGTTATGTTGACATAGATATGCTGGCAGGGCCGAGCGAGGTCGTGATACTGGCTAACCAGTTTTCTGACAAGGAATACGTGGTGCAGGACCTCCAGGCGCAGGCAGAACATTTAAAGGGATTGGCAGTGCTTGTGACCACGTCAAAGAAATTTGCCAGGGCAATGAGAAAAGAGATGCAAAAGGGCTACATCGTGCTTGCAAAAAATCTTGAACAGGCAGCCGAGGTCATTAACAGGATCGCGCCGGAACATCTCGAGGTTTTGATAAAAAGACCCAACAGGATATTGAAGCTGATAAATAACGCCGGCGCTGTGTTTATAGGACCGTATTCGCCTGTTTGTATAGGCGACTACGTGGCAGGGCCGAGTCATGTATTGCCGACAGGCGGGACAGCCAAGTTTTTCTCAGGCCTTAGCGTAAGGTCTTTTCTCAAGAGCACGCACACGATCGCGTACTCCAAAAAGGCGCTCGAGAAAGAGAAAAATGCAATCGAGAAGATGACAAAGATAGAAGGGCTTCTTAAACACCTGGAGTCTTTCCGCGCCAGGTTTACGTAGGTGAGCTGGTCGAGGTTTCGCCTCGACCAGCTAGATATGGTCGAGGTTTCGCCTCATATGCGGGTCATTGATTTAGGTTTGACTGATTTTTTGGAGGCGTACGAATACCAGACAGATCTGGCAGGCAAGGTCGCTGGCCGCATATGTAAGGACACACTTTTGCTTACAGAGCACAGGAGCGTTATAACAATAGGTAGAAAAGGCTCGCGAAACAATGTTTTAAAACCCGGATGCGGGATAGACATCGTAAATACTGACAGGGGCGGGGATGTTACTTATCACGGGCCCGGGCAGCTGGTGGCGTATCCTATTTTTAAGCTTGAAAACGAGAGCCGCGACATACATGCCTTTTTGCATTTTTTGGAAGATATAGGGGAACATTTTTTAATGCAGTATGGCGTTACTGCTGAAAGAAGGCCTGGTTTTAGAGGCGTCTGGGTCAGCGGCAAAAAGATCGGCTCTATAGGCATAGGCGTGAAGAAATGGGTGACCTATCATGGCCTTGCCATGAATATAAATACAGGACTTTTGCCTTTTTCATTTATCAGGCCCTGCGGTATAGAAGGCGTGGAGATCACGTCATTAAAAGAAATTTTAGGTCGTGAGATAGATATCAATGATGCTAAAGACAAGATCAGACACTCATTCAAAGAGATTTCCTTATTGGCTGAGGCAGAGCCTACGGCATGATCCAGGGGTAGAAGAAACAAGGGATTTGTTATCTTCTTTGAGGATCAATACTGTATGCCAGAGCGCGCGATGCCCGAACATATACGATTGTTTCTCAAAAAAGAAATGCACGTTTTTGATACTCGGTAATTACTGCACGCGCTCTTGCGCATTTTGCGCTATAGGAACAGGGGACGCGCTGCCGATCCCGGATAAAAAAGAACTCTTTTGTATAAAAGAAGCGGTTGAAAGATTGGGCGTGCGCAGCATTGTAGTAACATCTGTTACGCGCGACGATCTGGATGATGGCGGCGCCGGGCATTTTGCCGATTGCATAGCTATTTTAAGAGATATCAAGCGAGATCTAAGGATAGAGGTGCTCGTGCCTGATTTTCTTGGCAAGAGCGACGCCATAGAAAGGGTCATTCGGGCAGGGCCGGATGTTTTTTCACATAATATAGAAACAGTGCCAAGACTTTACAAAAGAGTACGGCCCCAGGCAGATTATAAAAGGTCGCTGGATGTCATAAGGTACGCAAAAGAGATGGGCGGCCCAGACTTTATTGCAAAAAGCGGGTTGATGACAGGGCTTGGCGAGACCCAGGAAGAGATCTATAAAACAATGCAGGATTTGAAAAGGGCTGGCTGCGATATTGTTACAATCGGCCAGTATCTAAGACCTGATCCAGGATGTTTGGAGGTCGAGGAATTTTTGGCTCCGGAGAAATTTACTAGATTTTCAGAATGGGCAGAAGAGTTAGGTTTTAAGAGATATTCCTGCAGCCCGTTTACGCGGTCTTCTTACCTTGAATAAAAGGAGGTTTTATGGCAGAATTAAGATTACCTGATCTGGCGGAAGGCGTGAACGAGGCGATCGTGTCTTTCTGGCATTTTAAAGAAGGGGACGCTATTAAAGAAGGTGATGAAGTGGTCGAGATGGCCACTGACAAGGCAGCGTTCAATGTGCCTTCAAAGACCTCGGGTGTATTGAAAAAGATCTCAGTAAAGGAAGGCGACAAGGTAAAGGTAGGCGAAGTTTTGGCAGTTATAGAATAAACGCTTGTAGTATGTTCAAGGCTAAGCCTTGAACAGACCTGTTCAAGGCTTAGCCTTGAACATATGGAGGTGGTTATGAAAGAGATACTTGAGGTATTAGAGAAAGACGCAAGGGTGACGCCGGAAGAGATAGCAAGGATCACGAAGAAAAAAGTCGCTTCAGTTAAAAAAGAGATAAAGAAACTCGAGAAAGACGGTGTGATAGTAAAATACAAGACAGTC
>CAZBAQ010000090.1:0-4377 GCA_964489855.1 uncultured Planctomycetia bacterium
CCGGCGGCTTCATGGGCTATTTGGCAAAGTCGGGCAGAATAGATACTGGCAGCGTGCGAAAGGCGCTTTTGTACGGTTCTGTAATGGCGTCGTTCACCGTGGAAGACTTCAGCGTCGATAGATTCAAAAAATTAAAAAAAGAAGATATAGAGACGAGGTATCGCAAATTTAGAGAACTAACAATGGCATAGTCCCTCGCCGCCAAAGTTCAGGATTAGGGCGGTTCGGGATCATTCGCCGTAGGCGAATGGCGGGTGTGGTTCAATGGTAGAACACGAGCTTCCCAAGCTCGGAGCGGGGGTTCGATTCCCCTCACCCGCTCCAGTATAAAGGATGAAAGAGATAAAGAGATTTATTAAAAATCTGATCCCTGGAACTCCGAAAAAGGCATTTTATGTAGTAGTGAAATGCTCTGATTGCGGGGAAGAGGTAAAGGTGCGGATAAATCGTTCATCTGATTTTCAGATAGAATACAATGCCCAGGATCCCGAGCGTTATTACACGATAAAAAAAGAGATAATAGGGAAGGACTGCTTCAACCTCATGAGGCTGAAGCTCGCCCTTACGAAAGATCTAAAGGTATTGTTCGATGATGCCTCTGGCTGTAAATTTATAGAGTTCGAGAGAGAATAGGGATGCCATACTATAGAGCCGAGATACTTAATACATTAATACACAGGGTAAACTCCCTTGCAGAGGGCTACAGGCAGAATATAGCTGTAATCGGAGAATCATCTATAGGCAAGACCCGGTTGATAAAAAACCTCTTGTCCTCGGATAAGATCAAAAACGACGCGATCATACCGATATACCTCGAGGTAAAAATAGAGCCTTTTGAGTTTTGCGCAAAGAGATTCATAAAGTCAGCCCTGTACCAGCTGCTCCACTCAGACCCGCTTTTAACAACACCGCCTGACACGATACTCCTGCTGGAGGACATGAAAAGAAATTATCCTAAAACCGCCCAGACATGCATGCGCGTACTCCAGGACATAGAAAGAAACCGGTTTGACGACGCGTATTCCTTTATGATGGACATACCCGCAACGATCTTTGAGGAGAGCAAAAAACACTGCGTACTCATACTGGACGAGTTCCACAATATAGGCAATTTTTCGCTAAAACATCCATTTGCAGCGCTTGCCAAAAAGATCATGATACAAAAAGACATCATGTACCTTCTCTTGAGTTCCAAGAGCACCGTATCCCATCGCATCCTTAATGAAAAGCTATCGCTCCTCTTCGGCAATTTCGAGAAGAT
Source organism: uncultured Planctomycetia bacterium (assembly GCA_964489855.1). GTDB lineage: Bacteria > Omnitrophota > Gorgyraeia > Gorgyraeales > Gorgyraeaceae > JAHIPS01. The sequence goes on from CAZBAQ010000090.1 coordinate 1,262, forward strand.
AAACCTCCTGCCTTTTGACATAAATATGAGCCGCTCTTTTCTTCAGGATAACATATCCAGCGCGACGCTGCCGCAGGTCTACCTTGATTTCATAGCATCCTTTACAGGAAACAAGCCTTTCTACATGAAGGTCTTATGTGACGAGATGGAAAGGAGCGTCTTTTCAGGGAAGATCCATGCTGAGGATTATGTTAAATTAATAGACTCGGCGCTTCTAGAGACGATATTCAAAAAAACCGGCATAATAAACCAGCATTTCTTTAACCTCTTCTACAGGATCTCTGACGGTAAATTATTATCAAAGACAGCCTCGATCCTTATAGCGCTTTCTTCCGGAAGCAATAAACAGCTCGATATCGCAAGATCATCCAGGATGCAGGCGCGAGATGCCTCAAGGATACTGAGCAGGCTGGTGGAGATGGATATCATAGCTCGCAACGGCTCGTTTTACAGGTTCAAGGACAAGCTGTTCTGTTTCTGGGTCCAGTCCGCATATCTAAAAAAGATCCTGTCGTTCAGCCTGGACGAGACACTGGAACAGGAGCTGTTCAAAAAAGACGTGAGCAAAAAACTTGCTATGTTCCTGCAGGAATTTGAAAAAGAGTTATCCTCAAGAATAGTAGAGCTCTTTAGATTGTTTAAAAACGATGTGATACAATTAAACGGGAGAAGGCATAAATTTATCTCTTTTGACGAGGTGCAGAAAATCGATGAAGATCCATCCAGCGATACAAACATCATGGCAAAGAGTGGCAGGTCAAAATGGCTATGCACTGTCAGGAGAGAACACGTGACGGAAAATGACATCGCCGGCATCATAAAAGAGATAAAAAGAAAATCCCGCAACAACAGGATAAACAGGAACATAATCATCTCGCTTGCGGGTATAAACGAAAACGCGTATCTCATGGCAAAAGAGGCGAGGTTCTGGGTGTGGGACCTCGAGAGCCTAAACGTACTCATGGAGCTGTACGGTAAACCACAGGTATCTTAGTAAAATGAAAATAGGCGTTATATCCGATACCCATATCCCCGTGACCGTATCCGATTTGCCCGTCGAATCAATAAAGGCGTTCGAGGGCTGCGATCTGATACTTCACGCAGGGGATCTGATCGAGCTCTCCGTGATAGAATCCCTTGAAAAGATATCAAAGGTAGAGGCGGTCTGCGGAAACATGGATTCGGCAAAGGTATGCTCCAAATTGAAGAATAAAAAAATAATAAGCGCAGGCAATAAAAAGATAGGTCTTATGCACGGTTATGGCAACCCGGATAACCTGGTGAGCATATTAAAACAAGAGTTCTCCGCGCAAAAACCTGACATCATAGTGTTTGGCCATTCGCACCGGCCGATGAATAAATATATAAACGGGACATTGTTTTTTAACCCTGGGAGCGCTACAGATACTGTGTTCGCGCCGTACAGGTCATACGGCATCATAGAGATCTCGGGAGACAAGATCAAGGCCAGGATATATAAATTATAAAAGGGAGCGGACATGGATAAATTATGGGCGCCGTGGAGGTCGAGATTCGTGAAGGCGAGAAAAAAGAAAGGATGTATATTCTGCCTGGGGAACAGAAAGGATAAAAACGCCTTTGTCATTAAGAAAACCAGGTTCTCATTTGCCTTATTAAACATATATCCCTATAATAATGGCCATATTATGGTCTCGCCTTACAGGCACGTAAAGGATTTAAAAGGGCTGACAGATAAGGAATTATTAGATATAATGAAGTTAGTGCGGGACATGCAGGTCCTGCTTGAGGAGAGGCTAAAACCGCACGGTTTTAATATAGGTATAAACAGCGGCAAGGCAGCGGGCGCCGGTTACAAAAACCACGTCCACATACATATCGTGCCCCGCTGGACAGGCGATGTGAATTTTATGCCTGTTACCGGGAATACAAAGGTTATACCGCAATCGCTGAAGGAGCTGCACAGACTGCTTACAGGATAGGCCATGCTTACTCGCAAAGATATTGAGAAAAGAGAAAACAGGAACCTGGCACCTTATGCAATGCGCTCCAGCTCCACAAAGGGCCGGAAGTATCCTGAAAAAGAGCCTGAATATAGGTCCTGTTACCAGAGGGACAGAGACAGGATCATACACTCGACCGCGTTTCGCAGGCTTGAATATAAAACACAGGTCTTTGTAAATCACGAAGGCGACTACTACAGGACAAGGCTCACGCATACACTTGAAGCAAGCCAGATCGCGAGATCGATTGCAAGAGAGCTGGCGCTGAACGAGGACCTGGTAGAAGCGATAGTCCTTTCGCATGATATAGGGCACCCGCCTTTTGGCCATGCCGGAGAAGACACGTTAAGCGTCCTGATGAAAGACAATGGCGGATTTGACCATAACCTGCAGGGCCTGAGGGTCGTGGACGAGCTGGAGCAAAGATACCCGAGATTCCCTGGCTTGAATCTGACATGGGAAGTGCGTGAAGGCATAAACAAACACACTACGATGTTTGACGGCCCGGAACGGCTGATAGAACTTGACCCGACCTCGTTGGCGACGCTCGAGACGCAGATCGTAGACATTGCTGACGAGATCGCGTATGACAATCACGATATAGACGACGGTATTGCCTCCGGCCTTATAGACGAAAAAGGACTTTCGAAATTAAGGTTATGGAGGGAGGCCGGCGAGGGGATTAAAAAGATATTCCCGAACCTCCCTGACAAAATACGAAGATACCAGATAATACGGTCCCTCATAAACAGGAACATAAATGACCTTGTGAAAAACTCTGAAAAAAAGATAAAGGCTGGTAAGATCAGAAGCGTGACCGATGTCAGGAGGCATCCAAAGAAACTGATATCGTTCTCCGACGCCATGCAGGAAAAGAGAATGGAACTTCGCAAATTCCTGACAGAGGACCTGTACAAAAATTTCAGGGTCATCAGGATGTCCAACAAGGCAAAAAGATTTATCACGGAACTTTTCAATATATATCTTGAAAAGCCGGAACAGCTTCCGCCGGCTGACCAGGAAAAGATAAAAAAATACGGTCTTTACAGGGTCGTCTGTGATCATATAGCAGGCATGACTGACAGATACGCCCTGGATGAATACAAAAAACTATTCGAGCCTTATGAGCGAGTC
>CAZBAQ010000091.1:0-4134 GCA_964489855.1 uncultured Planctomycetia bacterium
CGGTCTTGGTCTCGGCGTCCGCCGCCTTCTAGCTGCCTCTTTTGCCGCCTCTGGCGAACCGTCGTCCAACACGTCAAACTCCCGCGCCGGAGACATCATGTCAGATACGTATAAAAACCCGTTCTTTGACTGGCCTATGTTCACAAACGCGGCGCCGATGCCTGAAATAACAGACTCCACTATGCCCTTGTAAATATTTCCGACCAGCGTCACCTCTGAAGGCCGCTCGATATAATATTCCTGGAGTACACCGGCCTCTACGACCGCTACCCTCTTCTCCTGCGATTCAGCATTTATCAGAATCTCTTTTTGCATCCCAACACCTTGATCCCTTCCGGTAATTTTTCATTTATCTTTTTCTCAAATTCTTCCGGCGCCATCCATCCATCCATCGCGAAGCTCACCTCTTCGCCCTCGCTCTCCATGCCCAATTTCAGCGCCTGTCCAAAACCTATTTTATAATGTGGAGTATACCCTTGGCTCAAACCAACAGGAAGGCCTGCCCGCCTAACAGCCCTTTGAAACAGCCTCACTATATCCAGGTGAGAGATATTCCTTAAGACCCCTTTCTTGCAAAACCTCGCTTCTATCCTCATTTTGTCGCAGCGACCGCTGTGGCGTTAGCTTCAGAATCCACGATATTAACCGTTATGAAAAACATAAGCTCTGTGGTCTCCAGGCCCTTTTCCTTTTTCTTAAAAAAGAAGCTTAATATTGGTATGTCGCCAAGTATAGGCACCTTGTATACCACATCCGTTTCAGTCTCTTTTATAAGCCCCCCTATTACTATTGTCTCCCCGTCCTTTATCATTACCTGTGCCTTCGCTGTCCTGATGGAAACAGGCCAACCATAAACCGTGGCGCCTGAAGAAGTGCTGGTAATAGCGGTCTTTGTTCCCAGTGTGCTGACTTCTGGAATTATATCCACGACTATCTCTTCTTTAGAATTTACGTGAGGTGTTACCTTTAGTTTTACCCCTGTTTCCAGCTGTGTCTTTTTTATGTCTTTAAAAGAAGGGCTGCCTGTGGTGGTAGTCTCATCGTATTCCGGGATGTAGATAGTTGTCCCTACATGTATCGTGGCCTCCTGATTATCCATTGTGGTGATCCTCGGGTTTGAAACTATTTTCGTATCTGTTCTCGATTTCAAAACCTCGAGCACTGCTTGAAAAGAACTGAAATCAAGCGTTCCCAGCGTAAAATTTGACGGCAATGCCATTGGAAACCCGGTTCCTATATTTGAAGGGAAGGTCCCGACAATGGGGCTCGTTGTGCTGGCCGAGCCTGAAGGATCGCTCAAAGGATACCATGTGCCGCTCCCTGCCTTTCTGTCAAAAGGAAATGTCGTGGGCCTCTTTGCCATGCTCGCGGTTGCCTGCATTGTCCACTTGATCCCTAGTTTGTCATCTTTGTCAAGCGTTGTCTCCACGATCTTGGCCTCAATATTCACCTGCCTTGTCCTCCTGTCGAGCTTCTCAATGACCTGCTTGATCTTGTAAATGTTGGTGGGTATATCAGTCACTATCACGAGGTTCGCACGCTCATCGTATTTTACGCTGCCGCGGTCACTCAACATTTCCTCTATTGTTGCCGGCACATTAGCTGCAGCAGCATAATTAAGAGAAAAGACCTCTGTAATAAGCTCCTCCTTTTCCAGATTCTCGGTGGTCGTGACTCGGATGATATTTTCCTCGCGCTCGTAAGTGTACCCGTAAGTCCTGAGTATCACGTCCAGCGCCTTTTGCCACGGCACGTTTGTAAGTCGTATTGTCACAGGACCTGTCACGTCCTTGCCAGCCACGATATTTATCCCGCTCTTGTACGAGAGTATGCGCAAGACGTTGGTTATGTCCGCGTCCTTAAAGTCCAGCGTCACGTTGCCTGCTGAGGTCTGCGCAATGTCAGTGACTGACGCGACCTCAGTCGCCTCGCCGCCGCCTCCTCCTTCTTCTTCCTGCGCCACTACCATACATGCCATACCAAAAATCAAAAACCCAGCTATTATCAACTTACGCATCTCACCCTCCCCCTTAGTCTTCTGACAATTCTATCCTTATCTCCTGATTATCGATTTCAAACAAGACTGCATCCTTCTCTATCTTTATAACTTCAGCAATACCTACCTTCTGACTTTCGCCGACTATCTCGCCATTTATTATCGCAATAGAACCCTTACCCTCGTCCCAGACAATGCCTTCCAGCTTTATATCCCTTATACTGCTTACCCCGTACGCGTCAGAAACATACGCGCCTGACTCTGAAATAAGCGGGACAAACGGATCCCGATTGCCCTTTGCGTCGTATTCAAAAACCTCCTGAGCAAAAGAAGATCCGCTAGACAATAAAAGTATCGCCGTAAAACCTAGAATTTTTCTAATCATTTTACAATGTAGGTGGTCGCCCGCAACTTTGCATCGTGACGGCGAGGGTCACCTGTCCGTCCGCTTATATCTATATCCTCGATATGTATAAACCTGTCCATGCCTTCAAGCCTATTGATGAAACTGCCCAGCTGATGATAACCTCCCCTTGCCTCGATCAAAATCGGAAACTCAGCATAGATCCCGCCTGCCTCACCTGCGCCGCTGACATCCTCGAGCGGCTTGACCTTGAGTATCTTAACGCCTGAGGACTCTGCAACCCTTGAAAAATCACCCAATAGACCTGAGATCTCGTCCTGTGCAGGAAACCTTTGTTCGAGCGCAGCTGTCTCCCTGCTGAGATTCTCATGCTGTTTCTTTATCCCGGCCTGATTCGCGATCAAGACCTCGGCGCTCCTTAACCGCGCCTTTACAACGCTATACTCTTTATTGATCACAAGAAATTTCGAAAACTGCGGCTTCAAAAGCAGGTTGTAGTAAAACATGACGCCTGCAATGACAAAGATCCCGAAAAGCACATACAGTTTTTGTTTTTCCTTAGGATCCATGCTCGCTCCTGAAATACAGGACTATCTTAAAATCCACCACGTCCCTGTCATCTATATTTTTCCGCTGTACTGACTCGAGTTTTATATTGGCGAAATCCCTGAAAAAATCATTATCTTCCCTGACATCCTTCATGAACTTGCCAACCGAGGCCATCGCCTCTTCATTTTTTGATACGACACTTCCTTCTATTATCAATCGATTTTCTGAATCCGTGTGGATGCGGGTCAACCATATCCCCGGCAAAACAAGATCCGATATGCGATTTAGTTTTTCCGCCCAAAAGAATTCCTGTTTCGCGATCTGGTCCAGTGTAGATATCTTTGTCCTTAAAAGTGTGACCTCGTTATTCACTGTCTCGGCCTCTGATTTCTGCGCTCTAATAGCCTGCTCCCTTGCCAGCAGTCTTCGTGTCTGGCCTTTTCTTATGGACGTTCCGAGCGACAGAAAAAGTATCAGCAATACCAAGGTGCCTATAGCGCTGCCAGCCGCGATCATTTTGACCTTGCTGTTCCGGATATCCAGTTTCAACTGCGGCCCTTTTCGCCTGCGCATCTCTTCCGGTAAAAGATTTATCTGTATCATTTTACTTCCTCATCGCCAGGCCTATTGCCACGCTGAATAGCGCCGGTGTTTTATCCATCTCTTCGATAGCCCCTGATGTCCTGATGCCTTCCAGCGGGTTCCACATCGCCACGCTGACACCCAGGTTGTCCTTTAAAAAATCAACCATGTTAAAAAGATACGAGGACCCGCCGCTCACATAGACCTTTTCAACGCCTTTGCCAAACTGACTTTCAAAATAATCAAAAGACATCCTCACCTGCGAGCTGAGTTTATCCAGGACAGGCGTTATAGCAGCCACGACCTCTTCCCTCTTTTCGCCAGGCCTCTTTTTTATTACCTCTGCCTCGTCCAGACCCACAGCCATTGTATCCCTGATCCTCTTTGTAATATCGCCTCCGCCCCACAATACATCCCTCGTGAAATAGACGTTCCCTTTTGCGACTATATTCATATTTGAAAATCTCTCGCCTGTATTAATGAGCGCGCATGCCGCATTATCCTTTTCCTCTGCACGGCTGCGCTGGAACGCGTTCAGGAAAGCAAAACTATCCACGTCAATACCGCTGACCTCCAGCCCGAAGCCTTTAAAAAGTTCCAGGACTCCTGCCACCATGCTCTTTTTCGCAGCTACCAGTAAAAC
>CAZBAQ010000091.1:4144-4363 GCA_964489855.1 uncultured Planctomycetia bacterium
CCCTCTGGCTGCCCGAACTTGTCTTGTCAAGAGAGGCAAAGTCTATTATAGACTCGCTGATATCAAACGGTATATATTTTTCCGCCTCGAATTTTATCGCGCCCTTAAGCTCATCATATCTCATAGGAGGCATCTCCATATATCTCACTATAACTGACGGGCCTGAGAGTGAGACATTCACCCGCCTGGAAGAAAACCTTGCAGAGGCCAACATTTTTT
>CAZBAQ010000092.1:0-4351 GCA_964489855.1 uncultured Planctomycetia bacterium
GCCCAAAAACCCGATGCCTGTCACCACTCCCGCTGCGATCCTTGCGGGATCAACAGCCACGCTCTGCGCATAGCTCTCAAATATATAAATAGATGTCAACATTATAAGCGTGGAGCCAACGCATACGAGTATATGAGTCCTGAACCCGGCTATTCTTCTGTTGTGTTTTTCTCTTTCAAACCCGACCAGTCCGCCCAGCAAAGCCCCTAACGTCAATCTAAAAATTATCTGCGTGTTTGTCAACATCTGTCCTCTCCTTGTAGTCTGTAGGCAAGTCCAGCTACCATAGCTGCGTTGTCCGAACAAAGTTCAAGGGGTGGAAAAAATATCTTCAGGTCCCTGAACATGGCCTCTCTTGCCAGCATTTCTCTAAACCTGGAATTCGCGCTTACGCCTCCCCCGATAACAAGTGTCTTTAAATTATGCTGCTCCATGGCCTTCAAGGCATTGCCCACGACCACATTTAACACAACCTCTTGAAAGCTAGCCGCAATATCTTTTACTTGTGCGCTTGTGCGCTTGTGCGCTTGTGCGCTATTTACATAATACAAGACCGCTGTCTTGACCCCGCTAAAACTAAAATCAAGACTAGCCTTGATGGGCCTACAGGTAAATCTTATTGACCTTGAGCCTTTTCTCGCAAGCCTGTCTATTACAGGTCCTCCCGGATAGCCCAGGCCCAAGATCTTTGCCACCTTGTCGTATGCCTCGCCAATCGCGTCATCCAGCGTATCGCCAAGTACAATAAATTTATCATAGCCCTTGACGATATAAAGCCTTGTGTGCCCGCCTGAGGCCACCAGACCTATAAAAGGAAATCTCGGCGCGTCTTTACGCATCATGGCAGAATAGACATGCGCCCTCAGGTGATCGACCTCTATTAGCGGCACACCCAGACTATACGCCATTGCCTTTGCAAAAGAATTGCCGCAAACAAGAGCGCCCACAAGCCCTGGTCCTTCAGTCACTGCCACTCTGTCTATATCTTTAGCGCCGACCCCGGCATTATACAAAGAGCATTTTACTACCTTGTCTATATTTTCCACGTGGTGCCTTGTTGCAATCTCTGGAATAACGCCGCCGAACCTCCTGTGGTACTTAAGGCTCGATGAAATCACATTTGATAAAATCTCTCTGCCATTTTTTACAACGCTCGCCGCTGTCTCATCGCACGACGTCTCAATACCCAGTATCAGCATATATAGCCTGCTATTTTTTGTTATAAATAATTATGCCTTTTAAGACGTCAACCGCACTCATGATCTGGTTGTCATACTGTTCTTGCTTTTCTTTCTCTTTTTCTTCTAATTCTTTTTCCTGCTCGGTCTCTGTCAATTCGTTAAATATGTCGATCTGGTCATTGTCGCCTTCTTCTGGCTTCGGCGACTCTTTATACTCCACTATAATATCAGGCATGATGCCTTCCCCATGAATAGAGCGCCCGTTAGGCGTAAAATATTTGCTGGTCGTGACCCGCACTGCTGAGCCGTCTGACAGAGGTACTACTGTCTGTACAGATCCTTTTCCAAAACTCTTTGTGCCCATGATAATGCCCCTTTTATGATCCTGAATAGCGCCTGCCACTATCTCAGAAGCTGACGCGCTGCCGCTATTGACCAAAACGACCATGGGATAATCCAGGTGTTTATTTTTATTTTTTGACTTGAACACAAAATTCTGATTTTCCACGCGGCCTTTAGTCGAGACAATGACCTTATCCTCTTCCAGAAACTTATCCGACACGCTAACCGCGGAATCCAGAAGCCCACCAGGATTATTCCTGAGATCCAGGATAATGCCTTTTATGCTCTTACTTTCCAGATCCCTCAGACTTTTTTCAAGGTCAAGGTGCGTCTTTTCCTGAAACTCTATCAGGCGTATATAACCTATTTTCTCGTCTATGACCTCTGATTTTTTTATACTCTCTATTTTGATTATGGATCTGGTGATTGCAAAATCCAAAAGCTTCTTCTCTTTTTCTCTCAAGACCGTGATATTGACCTTTGTGCCTGGCTTGCCCCTGAGTTTTTTAACTGCCTCAAGAAGTGTAAAGTCCCTGGTGATCTCCTTTTCTATCTTCACAATCTTGTCGCCTGGCTTGAGCCCCACCTCGTAGGCGGGCGTATCCTCTATAGGCGATATTATGGTAAGGAGGTTATCTTCTATAGTGATCACTATGCCTATGCCGCCGAATTCACCCTCTGTCTCTATCTTCATCTCATTGTACATGTCAGGGTCCATGAACTGGCTGTACGGGTCGAGCGCCGAGAGCATTCCCTTTAACGCGCCATATATAAGGTCCTTTGACTTTGGCTCTTCCACGTAATCCGAGCGTATGATGCTGACCGCGTCGGAGAAAAGCTCGAGTTCCTTGTAAAGATCGTCCGCACCCGTGTCTTTTTCAGCAAAACCAACATTGTTCATTAAAATACCTGCCGCAAATCCAAAGATCACCAACGATATCGCAATGCCTCTTTTCATGTCTCTCCTTTTCCCTCGCTTATCTGACAAACTCGACACGCACGATTTGTCAAATTAAGCGGATAATTTCTTTTGCAGGATCTGGTTCACTTTGCCCGGATTGGCCTTGCCCTTTGTCTTTGCCATAACCTTGCCAACCAAGGCCATTATCGCGTTCTTTTTTCCGCCTTTGAAGTCGTCCACTATCTTTTCATTCTCAGAGATAACCTGGTTTATGGACTTTTCTATCTCATTCTCGTCAGAGATCTGCTCCAGCCCTTTTTCTTTTACCAGCGCGCCAGGTTTCTTGCCTGTCTCTATCATTTCCTTCAAAAGCGTCTTTGCGATCTTGCCGCTTATCACGCCTCTATCTATCATCTCAAGCATACCTGTAAGATGCTGCGCTTTCAAGTTCACGCCTGTGATTGTCAGATTTTTCTCGCTCAGATACGCTGACACATCGCCCATGAGCCAGTTTGCAATGATCTTCGGATTCTTATACAGCCTGGCGCAATCCTCAAAGTAGTCAGCCATGGTCTTGTCGCTGACCATTACTGCCGCGTCATACTCAGAAAGCTTGTATTCTGATACAAATCTCTTTTTTCGCGGCTCTGGAAGCTCGGGTATTTCTTTCTCGATCTCCGCCAGCAGTTTTTCTTCAAAATCAAACGGCACCAGGTCAGGTTCTGAAAAATATCTATAGTCATGCGCCTCTTCCTTTGAGCGCATGGATTCAGTGACGCCCCTTGCCGCGTCATAAAGTCTTGTCTCCTGTACTATCCTCTGGCCGCTCTCGAGCAGTTCCATCTGCCGATCTCTTTCATACTCCAACGCCGCCTTCACACCTTTAAATGAATTCATATTTTTGATCTCTGTCTTCACTCCGAGCTCTTTTGCGCCCTGCTTTTTTAAGGAAATATTAGCGTCGCACCTGAGACTCCCCTCTTCCATATTGCAGTCAGAGACATCGATGTATTCAAGGATAGACTTAAGAAACGTGAGATACGCATATGCTTCTTCAGGAGAACCTATATCAGGCTCGCTCACGATCTCCAGAAGCGGCGTGCCGCAGCGGTTAAAGTCCACGAGGCTGTGGTCTTTTTCGTGAAATAGCTTGCCTGTATCTTCTTCCAGGTGCACCCTTCGTATTTTAATGCGCCTTTCTTTGCCGCTACTTAATACTGACAGGTGCCCATGCTGGGACAGCGGGTGGCCAAATTGCGAGATCTGGTATGCCTTTGGCAGGTCTGGATAAAAATAATTTTTCCTGTCAAACCTGATTTTTTTTGCAATCTGGCAATTCAACGCAATCGCGACCTTTGCAGAGAGTTTCAGCGCCTCTCTATTCAAAACAGGAAGCGACCCTGGAAAACCCAGACACACAGGGCAGGTCTGCGTATTAGGCACTGCGCCAAAATTCGTGGAGCACCCGCAAAAGACCTTGCTCTTTGTCTTAAGCTGTAAATGCACCTCTAAACCAATTACTGTCTCATATACCATTTTACTTATGCGCTTGTGCACTTAAGCTCTTATGCACTTAAGCCAGGTTTCTGTTTGTGCCAGGTTGTAGCCTGTTCGTAATTATACGCTATCCTTAAAATCGTTTCTTCGTCAAATGCCTTGCCAAGTATCTGCAGACCTATCGGTAATTTCTTCTTTGTAAACCCACAGGGTATAGACACACCAGGGATGCCTGCCAGATTCGCGGATATTGTAAAGATATCCGAGAGATACATCGTGAGCGGGTCTTCTGACTTTTCACCTATCTTAAACGCGGGCGTTGGAGAAGTCGGTGTGACTATTGCGTCGTATTTCTTAAACGCCCTGTCAAAATCCTTTTTTATCAATGTTTTGATATACTCCAGATGAAAAATCAAGATTAATAGTTGCT
>CAZBAQ010000093.1:0-4324 GCA_964489855.1 uncultured Planctomycetia bacterium
TTTTGCGGGCATGGTTCGTCCGGGAGCTACACACAGGCGAGAGCAAAAAATTACACTGAGCGAGTCTGCCTCGCTGGGGCAGCCGAACGTCTTTTCGAAGACTCCCCTGACCAAAGAGATCCTTATTTGACAAATCGTGCGTGTCAAGGTTGTCAGATTAGGAAAATAAGCGTTGCGGAATTTGCAGGATTTGGGTATAATTAGAGTATGATACCGGAGAATAAGAAGGTTTTGCTCGCGGAGCATGACCAGAAGATAACAGATATATTAATATATCTGCTTAATGCGTGGGATTACGAGGTTGTTATCGCTTCTGACGGCGAGTTCGTCCTGGAACTGGTCAGGCGCGAGCATCCGGATATCATCATCATTGACTGCAACCTGCCAAAGATAGACGGTTTTCAGGTCTTAAAGTCTTTAAAGGAAGATTTTATCACAGCGCACATCCCTGTAATAATACTTATCGACAAAAAACAGATAAGAAAAAGGATGCTCGAGATAGAGCAGGGCGTGGATGATTATATCGCGAACCCGCCTGACCCAATAGACCTGGAGGTCAGGATGGAGATGGCGCTGCGCCGCACCACCCACCAGCTGCACGCGAACGCGTTGACGCGGCTCCCCGGGAACAGGCAGATAGAAAAGATCATCCAGTCAAAATTTGATGAAGGCGCCGAGTTTTCCGTGGCGTATTATGACATCGATCATTTTAAGTCGTTTAACGACAAATACAATTACATGAAGGGCGATTCTGTTATCCGCCAGGTCGCGCATATCATATCGCAGACAGTAAAACGATGCGGCAACAAGGATGATTTCGTCGGGCACATCGGCGGCGATGATTTCGTGGTGGTGACCACGCCTGGAAAAGACAGGCTGATAGCGTCTGAATCAATACTGATCTTTAACAGGATAATGCCGTTTCATTACAGCAGGGAAGACAGGGAGGCCGGGCACATTATCGCAAAAGACAGAAAAGGAAATGTTGTAAGGACTCCTCTTATGAGCATTTCAATAGCTATTGTAAACAACAGAGAATTCAAGATAGACAGCATGGTGCAGCTCATGGAGATAATCGCTGAGATAAAGTCGTATTTAAAGAGACTCCCCGGCAGTAATTTCCTGGTAAACCGCAGGGGTCCGGAAAAAAAGGAATTTATCCGTTCGGAATCAGAGGCCCTCGAACGCAAGACCCAAAGGCCTGTGCCGAGTTTCAGGTACAGGCCTTTGGGTCAGATACTGGTAGAGTCCGAGGTCATCACTGTCGAGCAGCTCGGGACCGCGCTGAACAAGCACTGGTCAACAGGTCAGAGGATAGGCCAGAGCATCATAGGTCTTGGCATGGCCAGCGCGGGCGACATAGCCAGGGCGCTGGAGATCCAGCTGAACGTCCCACATTTTGATATAAAAAAGATAGAAAAGAATCTGGATCTAAGGCAGGTCACGGAAAAGATCCCTTTTGATCTGATGAGAGAGCGCGGGGTAGTACCTGTTAAAAAAGAACAAAACGTGGTAAGTCTCGCGATGCTCAATCCCAAAGATATCGAGGTAATAGACAAGATAAGGGGTTTTACCGGTTGTAATGTAGCCACGTTTTTTGTTCTGGAAAATGAGTTTACAGAGATATTCGGGAAGACAATAAAAAAGGCCGATAAAGGCGATTAGCGTCGGCTTTTCATCGCTCGGCAACCCAGCCGCCATATCCTTAAAGGACTTAGGCCTGTTGGCTTTGCGCCCCCTGATTTCTCTAGGGTTTGCCCTTATCGGCTAATACAAGTATACCATAAAATAGGGTTTTTTCAATATAGGGAGGTATTGATGAGAAGCGGTAGAGCAGCTGTCGTAGTGTTGTTTTTAGCGATCTTTAGCGTGTTTCTAATGCAGGGTCGTATATTCGCGTATGATGAAGAGGACGACGAAGGGGATTTTTATGAACCGGCGCGAGGCCCGATCCCGATACGGAATCAGATGCCGCTCTATCTTTTTTACCTGCAGTTGGCGCCGGACAAGGCCAGCGTAGTGGAAAGAAACAGATTTTTGATAAATACTGATTACACTGTTTCAAGCATAACTGTCAGCGCGTTCACACCTACTAGCGACATCATGATAACGCCTGAATATGAGATAGATATAGACCTTGAGGTCTCAAGGCTGACGCTTGATTTTAGATACGGACTTTATGACAATCTAGAGATAGGATTAGAAATCCCGTATATTAGCCTGTCCAGCGGTTATTTGGATAATTCAATAGAAACTTTCGAGGATGGTATTGGAGCAAGGACTCCACGCTCAAGAGAACATCAGGGTTCTTATAATTTTGATTATAAGATTAAACACAATGGTAGTTATCTTGTCAATGAGATGGATCACCAGGAAGGTCTTGGCGACATAGTGCTCAATACGAAATATCAACTTACCAGGGAGTCATGGTACTCGATATGGCCAAATCTTTCTCTGCGCGGGGCAGTCAAGTTTCCAACAGCTAGAGAGGGAGACCTGATAGGCAGCGGTCACTTTGATTATGGTGTCGGGGTCCTGCTGGACAAGAGTTTCTTCAAAAGGTTTTTTATCTACATGGGCGCCAATGCCATGAGAATAGAAAAACCCGATGCCCTGGACGAATTTGGTATTGACAATGAGCTGTATTCCTACCTTTTGGCGTTCGAATTCTTTTTTACAAAAAGATTTTCTACTATTGTGCAGTTTACCGGAAACACGACCCCGTATCCTCAGAGCAACACGAATCCTCTGGACAATGACGCGCATGACTGGCTGCTGGGTTTTAATTATAGACTGAAGGAAAGATCCAATATCTCCTGGAATTTCGCTGTGGTTGAAAATATAAGCGCTGCGTCCAGTCCGGATGTGAGTTTCCACACAGGTCTGGGTATAGAGTTTTGATGAGGCTGCAGGTTTTTCTGTCAAAGGCAGGTGTCTGTTCGCGCAGGGCTGCTATAGGCTTTATCAGATCAGGCAGGGTCTCGGTCGATGGTAAAAAGATCATCGAGCCATCCTTTAAAGTAACCCCTGAAAAAGACAGAGTCTTCCTGAATGGCAAAAGGATCTCCCCCAAGGAAAAGATCTATATAATGCTCAACAAGCCAAAGGGTGTCACCACTACGAAAAAAGACAGGTTTGCCAAAAAGACCGTGATGGACCTATTGCCGCGCAGGTTCAGACACCTGAATCCTGTCGGCAGGCTGGACAGGGATACCACGGGGTTGATACTTTTGACAAATGACGGCGATATGATAAACAGATTTACGCATCCAAGATTTAATATAGACAAGACATATGAAGTCAGGCTGGATAAGAGGCTGGTATCTTCTGACAGGAGCAGGATAGAAAAAGGTATTATTATAGATGGTAGTTTTACCGCTGAGTGCAGGATTAAAATAAGGTCAAAAAATGAGCTGGAGATAACGCTTCATGAAGGCAGGAAGCGCCAGATAAGGAGGATGTTTGACCAGGCAGGATACAGGGTAGTAAGCCTAAAGAGGGTCAAGGAAGGCCTTTTAAGCCTGGCTGCGCTTCCAGAAGGCAGGTGGAGGCTCCTGAGGAGGGATGAAATAAAATCGCATCTAGGCCTTGACAATTCAGAAAGAGAGTGTAAACTATTGAATTAAGAATTAGTATATGTATTTATCTTGTGTAAGACAGAAAGGGGGGATGAAATAGCCTTCTTCATAGGATAAAACATAAAAATAAACTCAATAATAAATAAATCTTGTGGAATTAAACATAAATTTATACTTATTACCAAGGAGGGGGAGATGGGAAAATATTTATTAACAGCTTTGTTGGTGTTGGGCCTTGCTACAGCAGTATACGCTGCGCCAGTAGGACTTACTTCAGAGGCAGACGCAGTAAAGGGCGAGTTATGGGCAGATAATAACCTGGGCGTGAGCGCTGGCTTTGTTGTGGATGGCGTAAACTCAAGGAACATCGATGTTGACAGCGGTGAGTATCAAGCAACTATTTATACCGCTAGGTTCGGTGTTAACCTGCAGGACAGGTTCAATGTATATGTTGACCTGGGCCAGGCATCTGGCATGGAATTTGAATTCTCGGACAAGGGAGATCTAGTGAACTGTAAATACGAGGATGAGTTTCTGTGGGGTATCGGGGTGAATGCATTGATTTATCGCTGGGAAAACGGGTTAGAGATAGGCGCTGGCGCGAACTACAGGATAGCTGATATGAATTTAGAGGAAATGACTGTTGCTAATACCACATATCAAAGGAACGATGGCGGTGTGACTGCCCTGACAGACGGCGAGATGAAAGAGACGCAGGTCGCTTTAGAAACTGCGTGGAGGACAGA
>CAZBAQ010000094.1:0-4318 GCA_964489855.1 uncultured Planctomycetia bacterium
TCGGCATTGCCTTGAAAAACCATACGTGCGAGCAGGGCGCTGCCAGGTCTATATGGCCCATACGGTCGCGCCGCACCTTGGAGAGTGTCACTTCCACGCCGCAGCGGTCACATACTATACCTTTATATTTAATGCGCTTGTATTTGCCGCAGCTGCATTCCCAGTCGCGGGTCGGTCCGAATATCTTTTCGCAGAATAGTCCGTCCTTCTCAGGCCTAAGCGTCCTGTAATTAATGGTCTCAGGCTTTTTGACCTCGCCCCTTGACCACGACTTGATCACATCGTGAGAAGCTATCTTTACTGATATAAAATCAAAGGCATTCATCTCTTCTCTCAACATATCTTCTCCAGCCTTGCAGACGTTCTATTTGGGTACACCCTATTTTAGGCTAGGATGTACCCAAATAGAACGTCTGCTTGTTTTATTTTTTTTTGCGTTTTGCTTTCTTGCGGGCCTTGCGCTGTTCCTTAAGTTCCTCTTTTGATAAGACCACTGGTGAAATACTACCGTCTTTGTACTCGGTCCTGATATCCAGACAGAGACTCTGCAGCTCCTTGACCAGCACATTAAATGACTCCGGCGTCCCCGGGTGAAGCGCGTGCTCGCCCTTGACTATAGACTCGTACACCTTTGTCCTGCCAGTCACGTCGTCGCTTTTGACTGTCAGGAGTTCCTGCAGCGTGTACGCGGCACCGTACGCCTCGAGCGCCCACACCTCCATCTCGCCGAACCTCTGGCCGCCAAACTGCGCCTTGCCGCCGAGCGGCTGCTGCGTGACGAGCGAGTACGGGCCAATCGAACGCGCGTGAATCTTGTCGTCCACGAGATGCGCAAGCTTCATCATGTAGATGTAGCCCACAGTGACCTTCTGGCCAAATACATCGCCGGTCTTTCCGTCAAAAAGCGTTACCTTGCCATCCCCTGGGAGACCTGCCTCTTTCAAATCCCTTCTCACGTCCTCTTCCTTCGCGCCGTCAAATATAGGCGTCACCACGCTGAACCCCATGACCTTTGCAGCCCAGCCAAGATGCGTCTCAAGTATCTGACCCACGTTCATTCTTGAAGGAACGCCCAACGGATTTAAAACGACTTCTACCGGTGTGCCGTCTTCCATAAAAGGCATCTCTTCCTCCGGGAGTATCTTTGCAATAACACCCTTGTTGCCATGCCTGCCAGCCATCTTATCGCCTACATTCAGTCTCTTTTTGCTCGCGACATACACCACGACCCTTTTCAAGACACCTGCAGGCAGCTCGTCGCCGCGCTTTATCTTGTCCACCTCGTGCTCTTCCTCATAAAGCGCTTCTTCTATCTGGTCGTTGTAAATTGTAAGCGTGCGCTTTATCTCAGCCTCGAGCTCCAGGTCATTCTCTACCTTTATACTGGATATGTCGCATTTATCAAATTTTGAAATGTCCTTTTTCCTGATCGGCCTTCCCTCTGCTATCAAGGTCGTCCCTGTCTCGTCAGAAAGAAGCGGGCCCGTAAGTTCCAGACCGGAGACCAATTTAAACAGACGGTTTACTTTCTCCTTTTTTATATTTTCAACGCGCTTCTCATATTCAAAGCGTATCTTCGCGATATCCCTGTTTTCCTTTGCGAGCTCGTCCTTTGACTTTGCCTTCTGGCCTCTTCTTGAAAAAACTTTAGTGTCCACCACGATGCCTTCCACGCCCGAAGGGACTGTTAGAGAGGCGTCGCGTACGTCGCCTGCCTTTTCACCGAAAATAGCGCGAAGGAGTTTTTCTTCCGGCGAAAGCTCTGTCTCACTCTTTGGCGCGACCTTGCCCGCGAGTATGTCGCCAGGGCCGACCTCTGCGCCTGTCATGATAATACCATCATTACCCAGGTTCTTCAGCGATTCCTCGCTCACGTTTGGTATGTCGCGCGTGATCTCCTCGTTGCCAAGCCTGGTCTCACGCGCCTCGATCTCGAATTCCTCTATGTGCACGGACGTGTACATGTCTCCTTTTAAAAGCCGCTCGCTCACGAGTATCGCGTCTTCGAAATTATACCCGCGCCACGGCATAAAAGCGACCAACACGTTTCTTCCCAGCGCGAGCTGGCCATCATTTGTGCCAGGCCCGTCTGCTATTACCTGTCCTGCCTTGACCCTGTCGCCTTTTTTCACGATCGGTCGCTGGTCTATGGATGTGTTAGCGTTCGAACGCGCGAACTTCCTTAATTTATAGACAAGGCTGTTATTGACCACGATCTCGTCAGCCTGCACATGCGTCACCTTACCTCCTGATTTCGCGACTGTTGTCGCGCCTGAATCAAGCGCTGTCTTCCTCTCCATACCTGTCGCTATCAGTGGTGCCTCTGTAAATAAAAGCGGTACTGCCTGGCGCTGCATATTAGAACCCATCAGCGCCCTGTTCGCGTCGTCGTGCTCTAAAAACGGGATCAGGCCTGCCGCTACGCTCACGAGCTGTTTTGGAGACACATCCATGTAATCGATCTTTGAAGGCTGCACCATCGGAAAATTATCTTTGTAGCGGCACAAGACTCTGTCTTCTGTAAAATATCCTTCTTTATCCAATTTCGCGTTTGCCTGCGCAATCATATACTGGTCTTCGACATCAGCTGTCATGTATTCGATCTTGCTCAAGGCCCTGCCCTTTTCCACTTTCCTGTAAGGTGTTTCTATAAATCCGAATTTGTTCACGCGCGCGTAGGTGCTGAGGGAGGAGATCAGGCCGATGTTCGGGCCTTCAGGCGTCTCGATCGGACAGACTCGGCCGTAATGCGAATAGTGCACGTCACGCACCTCAAAACCTGCCCGTTCCCGCGAGAGTCCTCCAGGTCCGAGAGCTGAAAGGCGTCTTTTGTGAGTCATCTCTGCGAGCGGGTTTGTCTGGTCCATAAATTGCGACAGCTGGCTGCGGCCGAAGAAATCCTTTATGACGCTGGAGAGCACCTTCGAGTTTATCAGATGATACGGCATCATCGTCTCCACGTCATAGATGCCCATGCGCTCCCTGCAAAACCTCTCCATCCTTGCCAGGCCTATCCTGAACTGTTCTGCTAAAAGCTCGCCCACTGTCTTGACGCGCCTGTTGCCGAGGTGGTCGATGTCATCCACGTCGCCCTCGCCATTTTTTAATTCCAGCAAATATCTTATTACCTGCACAATAGTCTCTTTATTCAGCACCTTTTTCTCGAGCGAGACATTCATGCTGAGTTTTCGGTTAAGTATATAGCGACCGACCTTGCCCATATCATAGCGGCGCTTGTCAAAGAAAAGTCTTTCTAGAAGCGTTTTCGCGCTCTCGATCGTGAGCGGATCGCCGGGCCTGAGACGCCTGTATATGTCAAGGAGCGCTTCCTCTTTTGTCTTTGTGTGGTCCCTGTCCAGCGTGTTCGCGATCTCAGGCACTGTGTCGCGAAATACCTCTAAATAACGGACGCCAGCGTCCCATATCTTTTCTATCGACTCTTCTGTGAGTGTAGCATTGTTCGCTAAAAGGACTTCTCCTGTGTCAGGGTGTTTCACGTCGCGCACCACTATGCGGCCGTTGTATTTCAAAAGACTTGATTTCCGCGCAGGCCGCGCCCTTTCAACGCCTGTGAAAAGCCGCATTATGTCTTCGTTTGTCTCGTATCCTAACGCGCGCAAAAGTATTGTGCCGAGCATCTTCTTACGCCTGTCAATAAAAACGTACAATGTATCATTCGCGTCAAACTCAAATTCCATCCACGCGCCGCGGCCGGGAATGATCCTACCCGAGTATAGCCGCTTTCCTGTCGCGTGCAGGCTGTCCTCGAAGGATACGCCTGGCGAACGATGCAATTGGCTTACTACCACGCGCTCGTCGCCATTAATAATAAAGGTACCCGTCTCTGTCATTAATGGGAGGTCACCCAAATAGACTTCTTGTTCCTTGGTATCCTTTTTGGTCTTCAGCCGCACCTTTATTTTCAGCGGCACTGCGTAGCTCACAGCCCTTTTCTGGCACTCTAACCTGTCATACTTTGGCTTGCCTACTGTATAATAAAGGTATTCAAGCCGGGTGTTGCCGTCATTGCTCTCGACAGGAAAGACTTCTTCGAATACTGCCTGCAGACCATGGTTCTTGCGCTTTGTCTTTGGCCTGTCAAGCTGCAGAAAGTCACTATAAGACTCCCTCTGCACGTCCAGCAGGTACGGTATACGCACCACATCTTTCAGTTTAGCAAAATTCTTTACCTTCTGCATCTACCCACTTTTCTCCAACTTCTTTTTTTGTTTCATTTTCTTTTTCGTAACCAAAAACTCTTTGAGTATTATCTTCTCTACCAAATACCGTATCAATTATTTTTTTACGGGATTTATGA
>CAZBAQ010000095.1:0-4306 GCA_964489855.1 uncultured Planctomycetia bacterium
CGCCTGTTTCAATGTTTCTATCTATGGTCGAGCTTGGCGCCGCGACGTAAAAAGGTATCCTGTGATGTCTTGCAAGCACCGCGAGCCCGTATGTGCCGATCTTGTTCGCCACATCACCATTTCGTGCGATCCTGTCAGCTCCGACAATGATCTTCCTCACGCCTTTATCCCTTATCGTAGAGGCTGCCATGTCATCGCATATCAGCGTAGCATCAATGCCGTTTTTCATGAGCTCCCACATGGTAAGCCGCGACCCCTGCATGAGCGGCCTGGTCTCGTCCGCGTAGACCTTGAAACGCTTACCCTGTTTTTTCGCTTCGTAAAAAATAGACAATGCCGTGCCATACCCGGCTGTTGCCAGTATGCCTGCGTTGCAGTGCGTTAAAACTATATCGTTGTTCTTTATAAGCCGCGCCCCGTTCTTTCCTATTGAGCGGCACATCTCTACGTCTTCATTCAATATAGAAAGCGCCTCTTTTAAAACATCCTGTTTGATCCTGTTCAAGGCTAAGCCTTGAACATTTGCTGTGCAAGGCTTAGCCTTGAACAGTGCACGCGAAAAAGAATCCTCCATCCTCTCAAGCGCCCAAAAAAGATTCACTGCGGTCGGCCTTGTCTTTTTCAGTCTCGTGGCCGCTGCCTTTAAATCCTTTTTAAGTCCTTCCGGCGTCTTTGCCTTTGAATTCATTGCAGCGAGCGCGTAACCCAGGGCAACGCTCACGCCTATGAGAGGTGCGCCGCGTACTCTTAACTTTACTATCGCTTCGCAGAGCGTATCAATGTCTCTGCATTTTATATATCTTAATCTCGCAGGCAGCTCTGTCTGGTCAATAAAAACTATGCTGTTCTTTTCCCACTTAATAGATTGTAACAACATATCTCTTTTCCTCCTTAACTTATAAATCCATAGCGCGCGCCAGGATATTGCGCCTCAGTCTCACTGCCCCATATGGGCACACCTCGTGACAGCACATGCACCTGATACACTTGTTATAATCTATCGCGCACTTTTTCTCGCATATACTGATCGCAGATACAGGACAACTCTTCTGGCATATCATGCACCTCTTGCAAGTCCCTTCCTTTATATAAGGCCTGAACCTCACAAAACTTGCCAGTGTCTCCACGATAAAATCCGGCAGCTTTATTATAATCCTTGAAGACGGAAGCTTGAAATCCTTGATGAAACTATCTTTGAGCTTTTCCCCTGATATTTCGATATTTTCCAGATCGATCTGCCCCAGCCCCCTTCTGGCTGCCTCCTTGGTAGTCAGTATCTTGTGGGGATCTATTCCTATTAAATATGAAAATACGCTATCTAAAGCCACGCTGTCCTGACTAGCTAGTAAAAGGCCGACATCCCTTAATCTCCCTGCTGCAGGCCCATCTTTATCCATCGCAATAACGGCATCCATTAAAACAAGGTGCGGCCTGACCTTTTCAAAGACATTAACCAAAAGTCTGCTAAACCCTTCCGGCTTTGGAAATCTTTTGTGACACTCTGATTTATTAAGACCTGATACTGCGCCAAACATATTTTTAATAGCGCCTGTCAATGTTGTAAGGCTGTGCGTCTTCATCTTTGGGATAGAGATGATCTTATCACATTCAAAAAAATAAGAAGCGAATGGCATGCCGTCGATCATTCGGACCTCTTTGACCTCTGCAAGCCCTGCGTCCTCTTCTTCTGCCATGGATGAAAAACCCGAAGTCTCATAGGCCTCCTTAGGACTCACTGAGCCGCCAGGCGAATCCCCTATTACAGGAATCGCCCCGCATCTCTTTACGAGCCGCACGCAGGCCCTTACTACATCAACGTGCGTATTTACCCCATCCTGCGGCGGGCGACCAGAAAGGATATTTGGTTTTATCAGCACCCTTTCCCCATTTTTAATAAACGAGGATATGCCGCCAATAAACTCAAAGGCCTTTTCCGCAGCCCCCAGGACCTCTTCAAAATCATACGTCCTGCATTTTACAATCGAAACCCTGCTCTTCATATCGAGGCGAAACCTCGGCCAAGCCTACATGGCCGAGGTTTCGCCTCGGCCACAATAACATCTTAAACGAGGAATTGTTTAATAAAGAATACAAAACAGATAATAGCGGAATTGTGCAATATATGGACTGTCATCGAGGCGACAAGCGAACCAGTGGTCTCGTAAAGATACGCGAGCAGAACGCCCAGCGCCATTATTGGAAGAAAGCCGACTATATTTGCGTGCAGGAGACTAAAGACAGCTGCGCTCAAAAACGCCGCAGCTAGAACTCCCATCCGCTTCTTTATCGCGCTATACATAAATCCCCTGAAAAATATCTCTTCCACTAAAGGTCCGAGGACAGACACGAATATGGTCAAAAATAAAAGCACCCTGCTGCGCTCCTCCTCCATAAACGCCTCGAATACAGGCTGAGGCGGCGGCGAATAGCCAAAAAGATCCAGTATCCAGATAGAAAAAAGCAGGACCGCCAGCAAAATCGGCAGCATAAAGATATAAGAGTTTATGCCTGCCAGCACATTCCTGAAAAAAGAGGAAGACCTCAAACCAAGCGCCTGTATCTTCTCCCTGTATTTGACCATTACAAAATAAATTATTACGATCGCCGCGGCAGTATCTACAAAAAACGTGCCAAATATCATGCCGAGGTTCATCGACATTTCAATATTTAATCTCCTGAGGATAAGGGCCTCGAGCATACCTATACAATAAGCCGTAAATACAACTATAATACTCACCTTTGCCACGTCCAAAATATCCCAGGAAGGCGGATCCATGCCGGACAACCCCTCGAAGCTTATCTTTTTTTTCCTGAAAATAAAGACCAGATTGGATAAGAGGGCCGCCAAAAATATAAAAAACCCCAGGCTTATAGCATATTTAAAAAATAGCGCGCCAGGCTTTTCTGATTCAAAAAAATCCTTTACTTTTTCTTCTGTGACGCCCAGCTCCTGAAATGTCATTGAAGACAGGGCCTTTTCTCCGGCCACGGATTCTTTTTTTGCCTGGCTGGTATTCATAAAATTTACAACCAGGATAAAAATAAACATCAGTATATATATCTTCTCGCGCCTGATAAAATCTAACATAATCCGAATAGCCTCTTTGCGTTATCCGTGGTAATCCCGGCCACCTCATCAATGCTCAGACCCTTGAGACGCGTGATTTCTTCCGCCAGATACCTGAGGTAGGCCGGTTCATTGCGTTTGCCGCGAAAAATCTGAGGCGCTAAAAACGGTGCGTCTGTCTCCAGAAGCAGTCTCTCCATGGGCACTGTCTTTGCAAGCCCCCTTAATCCACCGGCATTCTTGAATGTGAGGTTACACGTAAACGATATAAACATACCCATGTCCATGCATTTTTTTAAAAACACCTCGTCCCCTGAAAAACAGTGCATCACACCTTTGATTGACGAGCCTATCTCGACCTTTAAAATATCCAGCGTATCCTTATGCGCGTCGCGATTATGAATAATAAGAGGCAGGTCTCTTTTCTTCGCCTCCTTTAATAATCTCGCGAATAATTTTTTCTGGTTTTCCTTTGAAGAAAAATTCCTGTAATAATCGAGACCTATTTCCCCAACCGCAACTATTCTTTTATTGTCAAGTGATTTTGTAAAAGAGATAAGGACTTCTTCGGTGACGCTATCAGCGTCGTGAGGATGTATCCCTGCCGCAGCGTATATAAAATCATTCTTCTCTGCAAGCTCCACAGACCTCCTCGTCCCCTCCATGCTCGATCCGACATTGATAATAGCGCTTATATCATTCTCTTTCGCGCGCCTTATTACCTCATCCCTGTCAAAATCAAAATCCTTAAAATCCAGATGACAGTGCGTATCTATCAGCATAATGGTGACATGGCCCTGAGTCGTTTCACTATAGGCGGGATTTCAGTCAGGCAATAATCCACTTCGTCTTCTGTATTTTCGTAGCCAAACGAGAACCTTATAGACCCCTGGGATCTATCTGGCGGGACCCCGATAGCAGTCAATACATGAGAAGGTTCCAGTGAGCCTGACGTGCACGCTGAACCAGTAGAGGCAAAAATGCCCTTCATATCAAAATTGAGTATCAATGATTCGCCCTCAATATACCTGAAACTGATATTTAGCGTATTTGAGAGTCGATTTTCAGGATGGCCGTTTAGGTATATCTCATCGAGCTGTTTCTCCAGGCCGCTCAATAATTTTTTGCTGAGATCCTTCATATGCTTATTATTTTTCTTCATGTCTCTTTTCGCTATCTCCAGCGCCTTTGCAAAACCGACAATACCAGGCACGTTCAATGTCCCTGCTCTTTTTTTCC
>CAZBAQ010000096.1:0-4293 GCA_964489855.1 uncultured Planctomycetia bacterium
TTCTCTTTTTTTATCCAACTGTTTTATTATAGAGGGGACCTTTTCAAATCTTAATGCGCCTGTTTTTAGATCCTGCTTAAGTTTTGCGAGGAATGCCTTTGTATCGTCGTCTATTTCATTATCAGCGTCTACTTTAGAGGTCTCTATGGAGAATAATGGTTTATCCGCGCAACGTATGCTTAAATCATCTTTATCATCTATTGATATAGAGAATTCTGCTTCCCCGTTCAAACCAGCCTCTGCCAAGTCTGTTAGTTCCGTTGAAGAATCTATTTCATCGTGAATCTTTGGCGAAGAAGCAATAAGGGTGCCCACTATTTCCTTTAATTCTCCCTGAGAATATGTCCGGCGTCTCATTAAAATACCGTCAAAACCTTTGGTGCCCGTTTTTCTTATAATATATGTCTTTACATCATCTTTATTTCTTACCTCAATGTCAACATTGCCTTCAAATCCAATATCAATCGTAATCCCCAGGATAGATTCAGCTTGACTTATAGGAATGTTAGTTTTCTGGGTTGATTTGTCTACCTTGCCATAGAGATTATCGAGGGTCTGCTCAGGCGTGGGCATCTTGATCTGGTCAGGAGCGGGCATCTTGGTAAGGCCCTGTATAGAGCGTTTTATTGCGAGTCTCCCTAATTTATACCTTAGCTTCAGGCGGCCAGTGACCTTTCCATCTTTTTTTACCTTCCAGTCTGTAAACCTGGATTTATAGGTAAAGTATATGTCCACTACCATAGAGACATAAGTATTAAGATAGTTGGGCTTATACACTAACCTTTGGACCCCTATTTCTGTTTCTTCAGACACGTACCCGCCTGTCAAATTGCCCACAAAGGCCATTGCAAAATATAATGGCTTTAGGTAACCCTTGACATCCTTGTCAGAAAGCTGGTCTGTACCTATCTGCGACAATGTATCAGATACAGCTGCTATGGCAGCATTTTTCCATGGCGAAACCCTGCTGAACGTTAAACTCTGCTTTAAGTTATTCCCTATCCTCTTCCCTATCTCAGACGCGTCAAACTTTCTTGTTGAGGTCCCTGCCGCGAGCCTTTCTGTTTTTACACCGCCTATTGCCTCGCTAATCTTATCCAACACGCCCGACTCCTGGATGATAACTGCCAGGGCTATGGCTAATAAGACTCCGGGGTCCCAAAAATCTCCCTTGAATCCAGTGCACGCCCACATTACGAATCCAGTGAATGTAGTAGTTGCAATAACTCGTCCTACGGTTTTCCAAATCTTTGCTGCCGTGCCCGCTGTCTCGGCAGCTTTTTCACCTAACCCAAGCCAGTTATTCAATCCTTCTGTAATGCCGTCTACCACTTCGCCTATTGCCATAAATACAAGACTCTGGGCTATTCCCTTAAGGACATCCTCCATGCTTTCGCCGTTCGCCAAACTTCTGATTGACTGATATAATGTGCCAAGACCGGGATTTACAAAATAGAGGAATGAAGTAAACAGTGTGTCTAAAACCCTTCCCCATGTCCATTTTGCCTTGCTCCATTCATTCTTTGTGTCTTTATGCTTTCCAACAACAACACCGTTTGAATCGCGGTCAAGTATGGTTGCATACTCTCCTCCACCCTTTGCATCATCATTTTCCCAGTTGTTATAAGTATATATTGCTGTAAGTCTGCCTTTTGAATCACGTTTATATGAAACCCTTATGGGGTCGCTGTCACCGCCGGAACGATAATTAATATCTTCCCCATTAACCCATCTAAAGGAGCCTTCGCGACGGCTTATAAGTTCTGAATTCATGTTATAGACCATATTCCAGTTATTAACAACATATCTCGATCCCGTGCTTTCCTTTGCCTCTTTAGTGTCCGCGCCAACGCCGCCCTCAGAACCCACGCCGAATTGGACATAGCCTGATACAAGACCTGCCTCATTATAGGTAATACCTACTCTCCAATATTCATATGCATATCCATTTACATGACCTATCTCATGGAAAGCAGACAGCTGGAATTTAGAATTATAGCTCATGTCGTCCTGGATAGAACTGAAGAAGACACTGGCATCATTTTCTCTGGAAATAGGCTCTCCCGTAAAACCAGGATTACTAAAGATTAGCCCAAGGCTATCAACATACCCTACTGCTATCCATAGCCCATATACTTCTGGTATATCTGCGGCAGTACAATACCAGCCTATATATGTATCCTCTCCCTCATCATATTTACCATTACCATTGGTATCTATGTAAACAAGCCCGGTTTCTGCATCATATTCTTCGATAGACCAATCATCAGACCAATGAGAAAGCGGGTATTTTCTATATGCAATATTGCCTATGATGCGATCCGGTTTAACTCCGTCGATCTTAATATCCTTCGGGGTCAATTCTTCTTTTTTCCAGCCAACCTTTGAGTTCCACATTACAGAACCTGCAGAATTGTAATCGAATGAAGTGCATACATAATATGGGGTAAAGTTTTCAGGGTCTATACCACTTTCCATAGTCCCTGAGAGCTGGCCATTAGTATTGTAGAAGAAGCGCTGTTTTTTGTAATAGGTCCGGGTGGTGTCATCTTCCGGCCCTAAAACCTGTATCTGATTAGTCCCTGTAGAATCCCACTTATAAACAATGACGTCTACGTCTGAGCTTATAAGCTGGTTAAAGCCATTGTATTGCATGTTGCTTTCTGTGGAGATAAATTTTTCGTCTATATACCTCCAGCGTTTATTTTCCTGGTCGTAGAATTTGCCTTTGCGCGTGGTCTGGGTCTTCCTTGAAATAATACGCTCGGTTACAGGGTCATAAATGATATCGGTAACAATGTTGGTCGTTATAAGGCCGTCCTGCCTTACGACTTCCTTGTAAGATATCATCCTGCCATGGTTATCATATTCTATGTCAGTTGTGTCTATAATCGTACGATCCCCAGGGGCGCTTGTATCCACAAAAGGCCTGATATCATTGCCCTGCGCTTCCTTTGCCAGCAATTGCTTAACCTTCTCAGCAAGGCCTTTAAAATGTTCATATAACCTTTCTAGTTCGTCGACCTTAAAGTCTGCTGCGACAAAATCTTTTCCCGTTAACCAAGCAAGGTCTTTGGCCATCGCAGGATCATTTGCAAGAATATAATTCACAAGCGCACGCTCTTTTTCTTCGCGGGTCATGCTGCTCCACTCCTCAACAGTATACAGATAGCCTATCTTATAACTCTCGATATGCTGGCTTTTGATCTTATAGATGGTTATGCCGCTTTCAAGTGAAACCAGCTTATATCTTATATCAGTATGTTCATAGTAGGTCCAGAGGCTGGGTGAGGAATTTGAACGGATTTTTTCATTGTAGGCAACGAGACGGCCTGTGGCAGGATCGTATGTATGCGCCCATTCGACTGTTTCTGTATATTCATTTAGATATGTCTTTTGAAGCGAGGTTTCAAAACCTATCTCGACTCCGTCTATTTCTACCTTCTCGCCCCAGAGAAGCAGGATAAGCTGTTCAGCATCCACTGTTACTGACTTGCCATTAATATTAATAGTAACTTTAAGATTCGTCAGATCATTTGTATCAGGTGGAGAATTATAATCAGAACGGGGAGTAGCGCTTGACCATCTGCGAAAACTCCTTCTTTTGACACCGCCGGTTCCACCGCCACTGGTTCCACCGCCACCGACGCCGGGCCGTCTGCTGGTTCGACCGCCACCGCTGCCCGTAGTCTTAGCTCCCTCGACTTCCAGATACCTGAGAATAGCATCTACCCATTTAGTATAAGACGAATCATCACTCAATGTCTTATCGTAATTTTCTTTGTAGAATTGCTTTAATCGACCTTCATCTATCCCAAGCAGTGATAAAACTTCCTTGAGATAAGGTAGATCCATCATGCACGTCCCGTTGCGCCAGACCTCTATCTTTCTTCCGTTCTCGTCATCCTTAAGGAGCCTGCCTGTTTCAAGGTCATAGTAATTTTCTATCCTGATCCTAAAGATCATATAGGTATAGTTGCCCGGGTTGGCAGGGTCTTCTACCTTTATATACTGGGTCTCGTCCTGAACCTTTACCTGTGCCTTGCCATTAATTATCTGAAAGGTAATGGTGCCTGTTATGTCTCCTCTTCCACTTTTAATTATATCAATGAGATTCTGAAGCGCTTCTCTGGATAACCTTAAAGTAACGGCATTAGCGCCTTCTCCAAATACTACATCAATTGTTCCATCCTCAGCGTGATAACCAGGATTTGATTCAGAGAATAATGCATTAAGGTCCTGGTATTTGGGTTTATTTAATTCAACTGAAGTTGTGGCAATTTATGCATTCGC
>CAZBAQ010000097.1:0-4246 GCA_964489855.1 uncultured Planctomycetia bacterium
TTAAAGATCTCATTGATAAAGAAAATTACAGGGAAGCGACAAAAGAGTACGCCCAGACATTCTACGGGATCCTGCATGAATTTTTTGACAAGGTGCTTGTAAATGTAGAGGATAGTTTAGTGCGACTGAATCGTCTCGCGATGATGAGGGCGATAAATAAGCTGTACACAGAACGTATAGCTGACCTGGCAAGGTTACCGCAAATAGTCGTTAAATAGGAAGGAAGGGTAGTAGGAATGGCGAGTAAGATGGTTTACTTCTTTGGTGAAGGCAAAGCAGAGGGGAACACGAAAATGAAGGCGTACCTTGGGGGCAAGGGCGCTAACCTGGCAGAGATGACGAATATAGGCGTGCCAGTTCCCCCGGGATTTACTATTTCAACGGATGTCTGTGATTATTATTACAAACACGGCAGGAAATATCCAGCTGATTTACAAAAGCAGATCGACGTGAATATCTCAAAGCTTGAAAAGGCAATGGGGGCGAAACTCGGGGATACGGATAATCCTCTTTTAGTGTCAGTCAGAAGCGGTGCCGCTGTTTCTATGCCCGGCATGATGAATACAGTGCTTAACCTGGGTCTTAATGACGACGCTGTCAAAGGCCTGGCCAAAAAGACCAAAAACGAGCGCCTTGCGTGGGACGCGTACAGGAGATTTATCGATATGTTTGGCGACGTGGTCATGCATGTTGACCACGAGCATTTTGAAGAAAAGATGTCAGGGCTGAAAAAGAAGTACAATGTAAAGCTGGATAATGAGCTTACGGCAAGGCAGTTGAAAGAACTGGTCGGAGAATATAAAAAGGTCTACAAGAAACATGTTAAGAAACCTTTTCCTAACAATGCCAAGGACCAGTTGATGGAGGCTATAAACGCGGTATTTGATTCGTGGAATACAGAAAGGGCTGTTATCTATAGAAGGATCAATAAGATCACAGGTCTTTTAGGTACAGCTGTAAATGTGCAGGCAATGGTGTTTGGCAACATGGGTAATACTTCAGGTACTGGTGTTGCTTTTACGCGCAACCCATCTACCGGTGAAAACGAGTTTTTCGGTGAGTTTCTTATAAATGCGCAGGGCGAGGATGTCGTAGCAGGAATAAGGACTCCAGAGCCGATCAGCGACCTTAAAAAAGAGATGCCAAAGGTCTACAGGGAACTGGACGCTATCAGGCATAGACTGGAAAGGCATTATAAGGACATACAGGATATCGAATTTACTATTCAGGAAGGTAAGCTTTTTATGCTGCAGACACGAACCGGCAAACGAACCGGGCTTGCAGCTGTAAAGATAGCGTATGACATGGTAAAGGAAAAGATGATCTCGTCGAAAGAGGCGTTATTAAGGATAGAAGGCGAGCAGCTTAATCAGCTCCTTTTCCCTATATTTGATCCTAAGGTAAAGGCCAGCGCCTTTAGACTTGCCAAAGGCCTTCCTGCTGGTCCTGGTGCGGCCTCAGGACAGGTAGTATTTACTGCAAAGGACGCTGAGGCATGGAGGGCAAAAGGAAAAAGAGTTATACTGGTCAGACACGAGACCTCTCCCGAAGACGTTGCTGGTATGCACGCGGCAGAAGGTATTTTAACGTCAACAGGAGGCATGACTTCGCATGCCGCTGTTGTTGCCAGGGGTTGGGGAAAATGCTGCATAGCAGGATGCAACGCTATGAACATTGATTATGTGAAAAAAGAGATACGGGTAGCCGGCAGGGTAATAAAGGAAGGCGACTGTATTTCTCTGGATGGCTCGACCGGCGAGGTCATGCTGGGGAATCTTCAATCGTCATCAAGTCCTGTTATAGCAGGACTTGTCGAGAACAAGGCGTCTGCAAAAAAAAGCGAGATATACAGGATGTTCAGTCAGATCATGCAATGGGCAGACCAGTATCGCAGGATAAATGTGCGCACGAATTCAGACACGCCAAAGGATTCCCTGGCCGCGCGCAGGTTAGGGGCCGAGGGTATAGGCCTTACCAGGACAGAGCACATGTTTTTCGAGGGAGAGAGGATCTGGGCTGTCAGGGAGTTTATACTTGCGCAGGATAAAGAGGCGAGGGAAAAGGCGCTTAAGAAACTCCTGCCTTATCAGCGAAAGGATTTCGAAGGTATATTTAAAGAGATGGACGGCTTGCCTGTCACCATAAGGCTCCTGGATCCGCCTTTACATGAGTTTCTGCCCGGTAACGAGGCGGGTATAAAGGAAATGGCCAGGAGGATGAAAGAATCTCCTGACAGGATAAGGGGACTTGTCAAAAAATTACACGAGATGAATCCCATGCTCGGGCATCGCGGCTGCAGATTGTCTGTTACATACCCTGAGCTCTGTGTTATGCAGACGAGGGCTATTATGGAAGCAGCCTGCAACATGGCGAAAAAAGGCATAAAGGTCTTACCTGAGATAATGATACCTCTGGTGGGCACAAAGGCAGAGTTTGATTTTCTTGAGCCGATTGTCCGCGAAACAGCTAGAGAGGTGATCAAAAAGTCAAAGAAGAAAGTAAATTATCTCGTGGGCACCATGATAGAGATACCGCGCGCTGCGCTGACTGCCAACAGGATCGCAGAGAAGGCGGAATTTTTCTCGTTTGGCACTAATGACCTGACGCAGATGACATTTGGTTACAGCCGTGATGACGCGGGTGTGTTTTTGCCGGAGTACGTGGAGAAAAAGATTTTACCAGGAGATCCTTTCCAGTCAGTCGATCAGGAAGGTGTGGGTTTTCTTATCAAGTTAGGTATAAAGCTGGGAAGAGAGACGCGCAAAAAACTTAAGATAGGCATCTGCGGCGAACATGGCGGCGAACCGGACTCTGTGAAGTTTTGCCACAATGTCGGCATGAATTACGTGAGCTGTTCTCCTTACAGGGTGCCGATTGCGCGACTCGCAGCTGCGCAGGCAGCCATACTGAACGGGAAATAGAGGTATAGATGGACGGGATCAAATTATATTTACGGGCAATAAAGGACATCCCGCTTTTGACCGCTGAGCAGGAAAGATCACTCGCGCGCAAGATAAGACGGGGTGACGCAAAGTCGCGCAAAAAAATGATAGAGTCTAACCTGCGGCTTGTCATTAACATTGCCAAGCGCTATTCAAGGCTGGGCGTTCCCATGATGGACCTTATAGAGGAAGGAAACCTGGGTCTCATCAAGGCAGTCAAGAAATACAATCCTTACAAGGGTTACAGGTTCTCTACCTATGGTGCGTGGTGGATAAAACAATACATAACCCGCGCCATTGCGAACCAGGGAAAGACCATAAGGATACCTGTTTACATGACAGAGATAATAAACAGGTGGAAGCGCGTTACGGAACGTCTGACACAGAAGTATGGCAGGAAGCCTAAGCTAAAAGAGGTCGCGAAAAAGATGCGCACTACTATGAAAAAGGTCCGCGAGATAAGCGAGGTCGCGACAAAGATCTCGTCCCTGGACGCGCCTATTGGTGATGACGGCACTGGTCAGTTCATGGACCTGATAGAAGATGAGTCAAGCTCGTCTCCGATAGACAATGTGACTGATACGTTGCGGCGCGAGAGGATCGATAATCTTCTGGATCTCATGAATGACAGGGAAAAGAAGATCCTGGATCTGCGTTTTGGTTTAAGCGAGGGCGCCACGCATACACTGGGGGAAACAGCAAAGCATTTTGGCATAACAAGGGAACGCGTTAGGCAGATCGAGAGCGCAGCGCTCGAGAAATTGCGCGTGCACATAATCCAGCAGAGCGGCGAACTAGGAGAGTATTAGTATGGATGATTTAAAAAAATATATTCGCAATATCCCGGATTTTCCAAAGAAGGGCATTCTTTTCAGGGACATCACAACACTTCTAAGCGATAAAGATAAATTCAGGGAAGTCGTTGATGCCCTTTACGAGCGATATAAAGATAAAAAAATAGACGCAGTAGTGGCCATTGATTCAAGGGGCTTTATTTTTGGCGGCGCGCTTGCGTATAAACTGGGCTCGGCAATGACGCTTGTAAGAAAAAAAGGCAAGCTGCCTCATAAGACGTTGAGCGCGACATATTCTTTGGAGTATGGTGAAGATACGCTTGAGATCCATGAGGATGCGTTTAAACCCGGGGCAAGGGTTTTGCTGATAGATGATCTTCTGGCAACTGGCGGCACAATGGCCGCAGTCGTGGATCTTGTGAAAAAGCTGAAGGGCGAGATAGTGGACGTTGCCTTTATTATAGAGCTCTCGGATCTGAACGGCCGTGCCAAACTCAAGGATACCCCTGT
>CAZBAQ010000098.1:0-4245 GCA_964489855.1 uncultured Planctomycetia bacterium
TGATATTGTTAAGAAATTAAAGAGAGAGGGCTACAGGGTATTTATAATAGGAGACAAAAAGCATCCTGAAGTAAAGGCCTTATTGAGTTCAGCCGGGAAGGGCGGGAATAAGGCTAAAATAGGAGTGGTATCCCAGACAACACAGAATAAAAGAAACTACGTCAAAGAAGTATCAGATATATTAAAGGAAGATTTTAAGGAAATAAGGGTTTTTAACACGATTTGCAATGACACGTCGCGCAGGCAGACGCTGGCTCGCAGGCTTTTAAAGGATTGCGACGTTGTGATAGTGGTCGGCGGCAGAAACAGCGCCAACACAAAGAGGCTATGGCAGATCTGCAAAGGAAGCGGGGTGAGGAGTTTTTATATTGAGACACCGGGTGAATTGAAGAAAAGTTATTTCAGGGGAAAGTCGTGTGTAGGCATCGTAAGCGGCGCGTCAACACCAGATTCAATAGTTAAAAAAGTAGCACAAAAAATAAAAAATCTAACGAAAGAGGGGTAATTCTAAAATGAAGGAAGATGTAAAGAAAGAAACAGTAAAAGAGCAGGGTGTTTTTGATCTGGCTTCAGCGTACGAGAAGACCTTTCGCAGGATAAGCGAGGGCGATATCGTAAAAGGCAAGGTCATTGCTATAGGCAAAAAAGATATCTATATTGACCTGGGATATAAGTCCGAGGGCATCATACCTCTGTCAGAATTCAAGGACAAATCTACGGTAAATGTAGGAGACGAATTCGAGGTGCTTGTCGAATCCAAAGAAAATGAAGACGGCATGATCATCGTCTCAAAGAAAAAGGCGGAAAAGGCGCAGGGCTGGTCGAAGATCGTGAACCAGTGCAACGAGGGCGATATCGTAGATGGCAAGGTCATCCGCAAGGTAAAAGGCGGGCTCATGGTAGACGTGGGCATAGAGGCGTTTTTACCGGCATCGCTCGTGGCGCTGAAAGGATTCGGAAACGTCAATCAGGTCCTGGGGCAGACATTGAAATTCAAAATCGTGAAGATGAACAAGCCCAGGAAGAATATCGTGCTTTCGCGAAAAGATGCTATATTAAAGGAAAGGGAAGCGGCAAAGGAAAAGATTATAGGCGAGCTAAAGGTTGGTGAGCTTCGCAAGGGTGTGGTCAAAAACATCACTGACTTTGGCGCGTTCGTAGACCTCGGCGGCATAGACGGGCTCCTACACATAACAGACATGAGCTGGGGCAGGATCTCTCATCCGAGCGAGATACTGGCGATAGGTGACAACGTCGAAGTGATGATACTGAACTTTGACAAGGACACTACAAGGGTATCGCTTGGCCTGAAGCAGAAGACAGAAAGCCCGTGGAAGGAAGTTGAAAATAAATTTCCTCTTGGTACAAAGGTCAAGGGCAAGGTCGTGAACATAATGCCTTATGGCGCGTTTGTCGAGCTGGAGAAAGGTGTTGAAGGGCTTGTGCATGTCTCAGAGCTTTCCTGGACAGCGAGGGTAAACAATCCCGGTGATGTCCTGGCAATCGGAGATATAGCGGAGGCGGTTGTATTGAGCGTAGACGCGGCAAGTCAGAAGATCTCTCTAGGAGTAAAACAGATAGAAGCGAATCCGTGGCTTGAGATAAAAGAAAAATTTCCTTCCGGCACAAAGGCCGAGGGAAAGGTGAGAAACCTCACTGACTACGGCGCATTTGTGGAGATAGAGGGAAAGATAGAGGGTTTTGTGCATGTCAATGATATGTCGTGGACGAGAAAGATCAACAACCCGAAGGAGTTTTTGAAAAAGGGCCAGAAGGTCGAGGTCATGGTGCTGGCGGTGGATGCTGACAGCCAGAGGATGAACCTGGGTATAAAGCAGGTTACTACTGATCCGTGGCCTGAAATCACGAATAGGTACAGCCTGGGTACGACAGTCGAAGGCACAGTGACAAAGATTACAACTTTTGGGTTTTTTGTCGAGATAGAAAAGGATCTCGAGGGTCTGGTGCATGTGTCTGAGCTGGAACTTGAGCCTTCGCAGAAGTTAGAAGACGTATATAAGGTCGGTGACAATATACAGGCAATAGTTATCAAGGTGGACGAGGCTGAGCGCAAGATAGGGCTGAGCCTTAAGAAGAAGGAATGACAGACAAAAATGCTATGGACATCAAAAAACAGCTAGATGTAATAAAGCGCGGGACAGTTGAGATAATCTCTGAAAAGGAACTAGTGGCAAAGCTCGAGAGAGGTAAGCCGCTTGTAGTAAAGGCAGGGTTTGATCCGAGCGCGCCTGACATACACTTGGGCCACACCGTACTTTTGCGAAAACTCAAGCATTTCCAGGACCTGGGCCATAAGGTAGTATTTCTCATAGGAGACTTTACGGGCATGATAGGCGACCCTACTGGTCGAAGCGAGATCAGAAAACGCCTGACAGAGAAGGAAGTAAGAGAGAATGCCAAGACTTACAAGAAGCAGGTCTTTAAGATCCTAGATGAGAAAAAGACGCAGGTTGTTTTTAACAGCAAATGGCTTAACCCAATGAAACTTAGCGACGCACTGGAATTGACCTCGCACAGCACTGTGTCGCAGCTTCTTGCAAGAGAGGATTTTAGCCAGAGGTATAAAAGCGGGAAAAACATAAGTTTGCTCGAGTTTATGTACCCGCTTCTACAGGCATATGATTCTGTTGAATTAAAGGCAGACGTGGAGCTAGGCGGCACTGACCAGAAGTTTAATCTGCTTCTGGGCCGCGAGATCCAGAAAGATTATGGCCAGGAGCAGCAAGTAGTTATTATGACACCCCTTCTTGTTGGCCTCGACGGCACACAGAAGATGTCAAAATCTTATGGTAACCAGATAGGCATTGACGAGAAACCAGAAGAGATGTTTGGTAAGCTCATGTCTGTATCAGATGAGTTGATGCTGCAGTATTATGAGTTACTCACGGACAAAAATCCAGACCATGCGCACCCAATGGAAGCCAAGAAGGAGCTAGCTGGGGAGATAGTAGCGCAATATCATGGAAGTAAGGCAGCACAGGCCGCTCGCAAGGATTTTGAAAACAAGTTCCAGAAACGAGACCCGTTTACAGAATTGAAGTTAGAGACAAGGCCATATAAAGACATGCTTGGTGATTTTCTCGTAGCTGAAAAGGCGTGCCTGAGCAAAAGCGAGTACAGGCGCCTCATCGAGCAGGGCGCAATAGAGGTAAACGGCAGCCGCGTAACATCCCCAGAATTTAAACTCCAACCCTCCCAAGAATACCGCATAAAAGTAGGCAAAAAACGCTTCCTAAAGGTCATTCTCAATCGTTAAGTTGACAATTTTGACAGTGTCAAATTTGTCAACTTAGGGCTTGACAGAAAAGGGTGTTTGTGGTAAACTATAAAGTAATTATAAAAGTATTTAATAACATCCAGCTAATAAATCAGGAGGTAAAAATGAGGATAGAATCTTTATTAAGAAAAGCCATGTCGTTAATATTAATAAGTGTGTTCTTGCTTACAAATAACGCGTACGCATTGCGAGTGCCGCACCAGCTAAAAGGCGACAAGGGGCGCGCGAGGTTTAAGAAAGCAGAACAACAGGTTGGGTCAACGACGGTCAAACCAGGTAGATATAAATTCGTCTTTGGTGCTCATGGAGATTTTACAGATGAGGTGCCGTTATATATTAACAGCTTTGACTTATATCCTGGTAGCCTTGTGATTTCAGATTATGCTTCGGATATTGAATATCTGATCATAGAGGAGGATAATAATATCGTGATTTGGAAGGTAGAAGGTGACACAGAGCAAATTTTTGAAATAAAAAATCGACTCAAGGAAGTCGATGTGTCAAAAAATAAAAATATAGAATTGGGTGACCTCAATATAAAGATAATTACAAAGAAAAAAAATGGCGAAGTTAAACTTGATAAGATAGTTATAAATACACAGCCAGGTAGGCACGGATTAGCACAATCAGTGGGTTGGTTGATTCCTGTAAAGGATTACGATACTCGATTCGCCGCGGAATTCCAGATGAACAGAACCGAGGTAGAGTATGCAGTTTTAATGGCTGCAGATGGTATTAAAGATCCGGATGCATTTATTGAGATTGTTAGGGCGCTTATGGAGAGGAGAAGTAGAGGTGTTGATGCAAGGATAATCGCGACCAACATGAATGAGGTAAAGAGGCTTGAGAAAAAGATAGGCCTAAAAGAACTTCAAGAATGGCAGGAAAGAGGTATAAAGGTTGCTACGTTGAAACCCGAAGAGATGGAAGACTTAAACAAGGCAATG
>CAZBAQ010000099.1:0-4178 GCA_964489855.1 uncultured Planctomycetia bacterium
AGCCACTTCAGACCAGGAATGTAAGTGGACTGAAGAAACCCTGGCAGAAAAATTTTCGTAGATAAGATTAAATTACACATACCCGTAGTAGGCCCTCTCGTACAGCAGGTCTCGGTTGCCAGGTTTTCAAGG
This sequence comes from uncultured Planctomycetia bacterium, assembly GCA_964489855.1. Taxonomy (GTDB): domain Bacteria; phylum Omnitrophota; class Gorgyraeia; order Gorgyraeales; family Gorgyraeaceae; genus JAHIPS01. The sequence goes on from CAZBAQ010000099.1 coordinate 133, forward strand.
ACGCTGGGGACGCTGCTTTCGAGCGGCGTGCCGATATTGAGCGCGCTGGATACGGTCAAGGATACAGTGGGCAACGAGTTTGTCGGCCGCGCGGTCTTGCATATTCGCGATAGCATAAAGGAAGGCGAGAGTGTGTCCAAGCCGATGGAGGCGAGCAAGGCCTTTCCAGTCCTTGTCGTAAAAATGGTAAATATAGGCGAGGAGACAGGCCAGCTTGACAAGATGCTCATACAGATCGCTGATAATTTTGAGGAAGAAGTGGATGTGGCAATAAGCGGGCTCACGTCTTTGCTGGAGCCTATACTTATAGTGGCGATGGGTCTGGTCGTGGGTTTTATTGTAGTCTCGATGTTTATGCCGCTATTTTCACTTGCCCGCTTGATAGAATAACACCCCGCCTCACCTTATCTGACAATCTTGACACGTACGATCTGTCAGATTAACAGAGGTCTTTAGAATGAGAGACAAAGGATTCTCGCTTTTAGAGCTGATCATTGCTGTGGCAGTGCTTGCGATCGGACTGGTAGGCATACTTCAGATATTTCCTGTTGGGCTGAGGGCCTCGCAGCGCGCAGGCATGATGACCAAGGCGGCATTTTTGGCGCAGAACAAGATCGAAGAAGTAAAGATATCAGGTTTTGACGCCATAGCAGAACTTCCTCCCAAGATACCCCTTTCAGGAAGCGAAGGAGATTTTGAATGGGAGATAGCAATAGATGAGGTTGATTTAGAAGGCCTGGAGTCCGACGACGATATGAGACAGATCACAGTGACTGTGAGATGGCCTGAGCGGAACAGGGTGCGTTCAAAGGATTTTGTGACATATGTTACGCGATAGAACGGGGTTTACTCTCGTAGAGATGCTTATATCGCTGGCTATCATGGCCATGATAGTGGCCTCTACCTTTACGATATTCAGGAGTTCCTCTAAATCCTGGCAGAAAGGCGAGGCGAGAAGCGAGCGCTACCACAATGCAAGGACTGCGATAGGAAAGATGAGCACGGAGCTTTCCCAGGCAGTGATAAGGGGGGACGGGCTTTGCAGATTTATCGGAGAAAAAGACGAGGTGGAATTTATATCTTTTGTTTCAAGTTCATCTGGCGTATTCGAGGCGGCAGAGATAGAATACTGGCTGGATAAAGAGCGAAAGTTTCTCTTGCGCAACGAAGATATCGAACCTGACTATGATTTTTCAACACAGGACCAGAGCGATATCCTGGCCGACAACATCTCCGAGCTGAGATTTTCGTATTACGATGGCGTGGACTGGAGCGACACCTGGGATTCAGATTCAGCGTTGCCAAAGGCAGTGAAGATAAGGATAAAATTAGAGGATAAAAAAGGCAAGGAAAGTGAGGAGTTCGAAGTAGTATCCCACCTTAAGACATCATGAAGATCGGTATAATTGGCCCTTCACAGAGCGGAAAGAGTACTCTATTAAAGGTATTGTTGCAGGCAGACATATCAGGCGAAATAGGCGTGTTTAAATCCGTGGACCCTCGCGTTGACAGGATCTTTGAGATTTTTTCTTCAAAGAAAAAGACTTACCCGGAGACTACTTTTATAGATCTGGGCTCTGTTTCTTCTTGTGCAAAAAAAGACCTTTCGAAATTACAGGATATAGATCTGTTTATATGCGTGATAGGCGCGTTTTTTAGCCAGGATCCCAAAAAGGATTTCGAGAAACTTATAACCGATATCATTATTACAGATCTTGAGGTCACGCAGAACAGGATCGAAAGGCTGAAAAAGGAATCAAGACCTGATAAGGAAAGAGAACAGAAGATATTAGAAAGGTATCAAAATACGCTTTCAGAAGGGAAACTTCTGTATAAAGCCGGGCTTGACGAAGACGAGATAAGATTTCTTTCCGGCCTGGTGTTTTTAAGCTTAAGACCCCTGGTGCTGGCGATTAATATTTCAGATAATTCAAACAAGGCAGTGTCTCTCGAGGAATACGCCAAATCTTTAGGCGTGCAGCATATTTACTTTTGTGGGAAAATAGAATCAGAGGTGCTGGAATTAGAGTATCAGGAGAGAAAGAAATTTTTGAAGGAGATGGGGATCGGGTATGATCTAAGGGAAGAACTCTCTAAATTGATATCAAAAGAACTGGACCTCATCACATTTTTTACAACAGGCGATAAAGAGACGAAAGGATGGTATTTAAAATCCGGCTTGCCAGCAATCGAGGCAGCGGGTAAAATACATTCTGACATCAAGCGGGGCTTTATAAGGGCAGAGGTCGTAAATTACGGGGATTTCATGAAGTGCGGCTCAATGCATAAGGCACGCGAGAGAGGTTTATTAAAGGTCGAGGGCAAGGAGTATATCGTAAGAGACGGGGACATCATCAATATCCGTTTCAACATCTAAAGGAGGTAAGGATGCGGAAGGTAAAGAAGGCGCTTATCAGCGTGTCGGACAAGAGCGGGCTGGAGGAATTCGCAAAAGGCCTGGATGAGTTAGGCGTGGAGATATTGTCCACTGGCGGGACCGCAAAGCTCATAAGCGGTTTGGGTATAAAGGTAAGGTCTGTATCTGATTATACAGGTTTTCCAGAGATGCTTAACGGCAGGGTCAAGACATTACATCCAAAGATCCACGGCGGACTTTTATCTCTCCGTGAAAATAAGGATCACATGGAGCAGGTAAAAAAACACAACATAGAATTGATCGACATGGTGGTCGTGAATCTCTATCCATTCGAGAAGACAGTGGCCAAGGAGGGCGTGAAACAGGAAGAGGCCATTGAAAATATAGATATAGGCGGGCCAAGCATGCTGCGTTCAGCGGCAAAGAACTTTAAGGATGTGGTGATCGTCTGTAATCCGGACAGGTACAAGGATGTGCTGGGAGAGTTAAAAAAGAACAATGGCTCGATCCCAGATAAATTGCATTTTGAATTGGGTGTCGAGGTCTTTGACAAGACCTCAAAGTATGATACAGCGATATATAATTATTTAAAGACCCAGTTAGATGGCGGGAAAGGCAGGGATGAGGCGTTCCCTGACGATTTAAACTTGAACTTTGGAAAGGTGCAGAGTTTGAGATATGGCGAGAACCCTCATCAGAAGGCCGCTTTTTACAAAGATAAAAACGTGAATGTCATCGGCATAACTAGTGCCAGGCAGCTGCACGGCAAGGAACTTTCGTTTAATAATATTATTGATCTTGATGCAGCGCTTGAGATAGTGAAGCAGTTTAAGGAACCGGCTGCGAGCGTCATAAAACACACGAATCCGTGCGGTGCGGCTCAGGCGGATACATTGGATAAGGCGTATATTGATGCATTGGATTGCGATAGGATGTCGGCCTTTGGCAGTGTTGTCGGGTTGAATAGAAAGGTCAATAAGGCTGCGGCCCAGGCGATTTTATCGGCAGATTTTACAGAGTGCATTATTGCTCCGGAATACGATAACGATGCGCTGGAGCTTTTAAAACAAAAGAAAAACCTCAGGCTTATAGAGGCTGGCAGATTAAAAGGCGTAGAAAAGGATTATGATCTGAAAAAGGTGGTAGGCGGTGTTTTAATTCAGGACAGGGATGTCCTTGAGATCAGCGAGAAGGATTTAAAGGTAGCTACTAAGAAAAAACCGACACAAGATGAGCTAAAGTCTCTCCTTTTTGGCTGGAAGATAGTAAAACATGTCCGCTCGAACGCGATAGTGTTATGTAATGGTACCAAGACAATCGGTGTTGGCGCAGGCCAGATGTCAAGGGTGGACTCTATGATCATAGCCATAAGAAAATCAAACGGCCGATGTAAAGGCGCCACATGCGCAAGCGACGCGTTCTTTCCTAAAGAGGATGCCATACAGGAAGCGAAAAAGGCAGGCATAACCAGCATTGTCCAGCCTGGCGGTTCTATACGTGATGAGCATGTCATAAAGGCGTGCGACGAGGCTGGCATAAGCATGGTTTTTACAGGCGCCCGCCACTTCAAGCACTAATAAAAAGATAGAGACGTCTACCGCGCCAATCGGGAAGCTGTCTTTAATCTATTCGGGTACCTGTCTCCCGAATAAAACTGGGACAGGTTCCC
>CAZBAQ010000100.1:0-4090 GCA_964489855.1 uncultured Planctomycetia bacterium
CGTATCTCAACGCCTCTATGGGATTGAGCTCGGATGCTTTTTTAGCAGGCCAGAGGCCGAAAAACATGCCTACTGCGATCGAGAAGCCGGCGGCGAGTATGATATTGGAGATCGTGACCCTGGTAGCCCAGCCAGCCGCGAATGATAATATTATAGATGTCAGGACACCCAGTAGTACTCCCATCAGGCCGCCGCTCAGCGTCATAACAACCGATTCTATAAGAAACTGCGTCATGATGTCTTTGGCGCGCGCGCCGATTGCCTTGCGAAGTCCTATCTCGCGTGTGCGCTCTGTCACAGAAACAAGCATGATGTTCATGATGCCGATGCCGCCGACTAAAAGAGATATCGCGGCAATAGAGCCCAGAAGCATACTCATGGTCTGGGTGGTAGAGGTAAGCATTTCCTGGATCTCGCTCATGTCATGCATGTGAAAATAATCATCAGGGTCTTTAAATATGCGGTGACGCTTCGCGATAAGGAGTTTTATCTTCTCCTGCGCCTTTTCCATTGATTCGATATCGTCTATCTCGACATCAATGCTGTCAATATAATCCTTGCCCAGCACCCTGTACATGGCTGTTGTAATAGGTATGTAAATAATGTCGTCGCTGTCCCGCCAGCCGCTTGCGCCCTTCTCAGGCGCGATGCCGATCACCTTAAAATTAATGCGGTTTATCTTTATTGTCTCGCCAACAGGATTTACATTGCCAAAAAGCCTCTCGACCACGCTTATCCCCAGTATCGCCACTTTATCGCGCCGGCTGATCTCGTCGCGGCTGAACCATCTTCCTATCTCAGGTATAGAAGCTCTCATCTCACCATAATCATACCCGACCCCCTGGACCCTTGTATTCCAGTTTTCATTCTTATATACCACCTGGCCGCTTCCGCTCGCGGTACCAGTAACGCCTTTTACCATTGGCGCTAAGCCCCTGAGGGCTTCTATGTCAGCCTGCGTAAAGCGTGTCACAGAGCCTGCAGCGCCAGACGCTCCCCTTACCCTTGATGAACCGCCCCGTATTGATAAAAGGTTGGAGCCGAGCGTCCTGATCCTGTCCTCCATGGATGCCTTGGCGCCCTGGCCCAGCGCGAGCATTGCTATGACCGCGGCAACGCCGAACAATATCCCGAGCATTGAAAGAAACGAACGCACCTTATTCGAGAATATCGCCCTGAATGACTGCCTGAGGTGCTCTTTAAATTCTATTTTTCCAAAATGGGAATAGCCCTGGTCGGCCAACTCTTTAATGGAATCGCCGGCCCCTTTAGTAGTCCCGGTCCCGCGCATCGTCTCATCAGAGACGATCTTTCCATCGCGCATTGTTATGATCCTTTTAGCGTGCCGGGCGATTTCTTTTTCGTGCGTGACAAGGATTATGGTCTTACCCCGCTCGTTTAACTCTTTCAGGATCTTTATTATCTCTTCTTCGCTTTTTGTGTCCAGGTTTCCGGTGGGCTCGTCTGCCAGAAGTATTAACGGGTCATTTACCAGCGCCCGGGCGATCGCCACTCTCTGCTGCTCGCCCCCTGATAATTCGCTCGGCATATGAGTTACGCGGCCGGCGAGGCCTACTGATTCCAGATTTTTCCGGGCGTTTTCAATCATGCTTTTTTTCCCGGAATAGATAAGCGGAAGCTCCACATTTTCCAGCGCGCTGGTCCTGCGAAGTAGATGAAACTGCTGGAACACAAAGCCGAGTAACCGATTCCTCATATGCGCGAGCTTGTCATCTGATAACTCTGAGACTTCAGTCCCTAAAATCCTGTACGAACCCTTATCAGGCCTGTCCAGAAAACCCAGCATGTGCAGGAGAGTAGATTTGCCTGAGCCTGACGGCCCCATAATGGCCACGAACTCGCCTTGCACCACGTTAAGCGAGACATCCTTTAACGCTCCGATAGACGCCTCTCCCTTACCGTAAGTTTTACAAATATTTTTTAATTCTATCATTGTTTCTTCCGCTGAGGCAGGAATGGATTGGTGCCTGATGATTTTCTTTTAGGCAGGTAGGCGGTATCCTGCGCGATAACACTGTCTTCCGCGCTCAGCCCTGAGATGACCTCGGCTGTCTGGTCATTGTTTAATCCTATTTTAATATCGCGCTCTGTGATTTTATTGCGGCGGTCCTGGACCAGGACATATTGCCTCTCACCGTCATAATGGATCGCGCTTGAAGGGATCGTCATGACATCTTCCGCCTTTTCCTCGATCACTTCCACTGTAACGCTCATACCTGAGCGCATTTTATCCGGCATCTCTTTTGGCAGGATATCCACATTATATATTGTAACGTTATTCACTATCTCAGACTCATACGCCACATGGTCCACCACGCCTTCGAGCTCGACATCAGAATACGCGTCAAGCGTTATAATCGCGTCCTGGCCTTTTCTTATCCTTCCTATGTCAGTCTCATCAAATTGGCCGCTTACCACCAGCCTGTCAGACAACACCAATACCGCGTCAGAGCTTGCCACGGTCTGGCCCGGCTCCACAGCGCGCACTATGACTTCGCCGTCTATCGGAGACATAATAGGCGTCTTTTTATACACCTCTTCCCAGTATTTCAATGCATCTTTTCCCTGCGAACGTGCTGCATCCACCAGAGCCGCCCTTTCAGTTGAGCTCATCCATGCCAGGATATCGCCCTTACTGATCTCATCCCCTTCCTTAACCAGCATCTCTTCAATACGGCCGCTTACGGATGGCTTTACCTCGAGCCGGTTCTGCGGCTCGACAACGCCCGTAGTGGTGACCACTATCTCGACTGTACCTATGCCCGGATTTATAACTTTAGTATCTCCTCCGCCAGGCTGGTCTTTATTCGCTTTTGAACGGACCATCAAAAACACTACAGCGCATAATATTATTCCCGCTACGATAAGCCCTTTTCTATTTTTAATCATATTCCAGCGTGCCTCCTATTGCCTGAATCCAGTATGCCTCGGCGATCAACATGCTTGCCCGGGCGTTCAGGTATGATTTTTTGGCGTTTACGAGATTGTCTTCTATGATTATCCAGTCGTCAAATGAGGTGAGGCCTGTCTCATATTGGGTGGTCGTTATCCTTGCCCTTTCCTCTGCCGCCTCAAGGAATTTTTTTCGCACAGAGACGTTTTCTATCGAGTCCTGAAGGTCCTTCCATGTATCTTCTAAAGTAAGTAAGACAGTGTCGCGCCCGCTCCGTTCATCTGACTGCAGCTGGCGGAGTTTTGCCCTAGCCTTGGAGATATCAGCAAAGCGGCTCCCGCCTTCAAATATGGGTAAAGACACTGTGACGCCATAAGTCCAGTTGTCGTTTTCAGGCGGCCATCCATTGCTTGTTTTGCCTACAGTGCCGTTCACGTAGACCTCTGGAAAAAAATCCGCCTGCTCTGATTTTAGGTCAGAGCGGGCTGCTTCTTTATTTGCTATTAATTCCCGGAGAAAAGGCGTGGTGTCAGCCAGCCCCTCGATGTCAGGTTTAGAGTCGTACTCTTCTCTGGCGGAAAATTCGCCTTTCACTGTCATGGAGTTAAATCTTTCGAGCCCCATTTCCTTTGACAGGTCGCGCTGTGAAAGCGTAATGCTTCTTTCCGCCTGCCTTACTTCGTATTCCGCGTTGGCAAGGTCTGCCTCAGCTGTTAAAAGCGAGCCCTTGTGCTCCCTTCCTCCCTCGTACCGCAGTTTTACCAGTTCGAGGTTTTGTTTCCTGCGATCAGCGATTTCTTTTGTAAGAGTAGTGAGCTCCTGCGCCTTTAAAAGCTCGGCAAAGGCACTCCTGAGGTTCAGTCGTATATTTGAAGAAGTGACCGCGTAATCATATTCCTGCGCGTTAAGAGTCATGGAGGAGCTGGATATATTATGCAATGTCTTAAATCCGTCAAAGACAAGCTGTTCGCCTGTAACGCTGTATGCGTAAGTATCAGTGGTAACTTTGGTGGTCGCAGCCTTCGCGCTTTTACCTGATAGAGAAGCGCTGATGTCCGGAAGGGCCGCGCTTATATCAATGATCTTATCCATCCTTGCCTGTCTGACTTTTTCAGAAGCAGATATCAGATCAGGATTATTTTTCTTTGCCTTTTCGACGCAGTCTTCCCATGTAAA
>CAZBAQ010000101.1:0-4063 GCA_964489855.1 uncultured Planctomycetia bacterium
CCTGACAAAACAGCCAGGTCCTTCTCGCCAAGGACTTCACACACAATCTCGCTCATCCTTTTGAGCGACTGCCCCCCCAGACCCTTTACAACGCTCACAAAACCAGCATTTGATTCTTTCAATATCCCTCTATTTTTTGTTAAAACATCTTTTAAAAAACGCGACGGTACGGCGAGGACTATAATATCCGCGTCTTCGCACGCGACACTGGCATCACAGCCAAACCGGATCCCTTTTGGGATCTTGATGCCTGGCAGGAATTTCTTATTTTCGCCATGTCTGGCCAGCGCCTCGATATTATCTTTAAACGCTCCCCACAGGCTGACATCAAATCCCTTATCCTTTAAAAGCGCGGCGAGCGCCGTGCCCCATCCGCCATCTCCTAAAACAGTTACTTTCAACTTAAACCTCCTGGATTTAATAAATCTTATCATAGAGAAATTACATAGTCAATATAAACAAAAAGCCCCGCTCCCGGAGAAGGAGCGGGGCAACCAAGGAGGAGAACTGCGCGTTCCCCTGCACGAAAAACCTGTTTAAAACTTATTGACAGGCAAAAAATCTATTTCAAAAGAATGCTTGAACGCTATGGAATATACGTCCTTTTTTACAACAGCATAAAACTTGCCCACCACGTCACAGATAAAACTGTCTTTTTTCTCCTTTGTGTTGCGCTTTTTAAATACAAACACGTGGCGCTTGTTGTAGGCAGGTACTTTTTTCTGCCACTCTTCTAATCCGCTGTGGCTGGCAAAGGTCTTGCGGTTGCTTACCATATAGGTAGAATGTCTTTGCGTGACCGTCCTCATACCTTCTCTATCGATTGTCTCTGTAATGAAGAGGTCTTTTTTCTTCTTGTCTTCCGAGGTCAGGTTTTTGAACACTAGTTCTCTCATGTCAGGCCTCTACTTAAAACTTTTTAAATCATTTTAATTAAAAGACCAAAAAAAAGCACTGCTCTTATTCATTATAAAGTATACCATACACATCAGGCTCTGTCAATCCCTCCTCTTTTTTTCCTTATTTGACCCCTCGACTTCGCTCGGAGCAGGCAAATCGTGCGTGTCAAGATTGTCAGATTAAGGGAGGTGAGGATGATGAGGGTGGTGCCGATGGTAATCGAGGAGTCAGCGATGTTAAAGACTGGCCATATCCTAACGTCAATAAAATCAATAACATAGGACAATCGGAGCCTGTCTATAAGATTACCCATGGCCCCTGAAAGTATCAGGATAAGGCCCCAGTCAAATGCCGGCCTGGACAAAAACTGACCCCTTGCAATTGACCTTAAAATCAGGCCTGATATAAAGACCACAGCCACTACTGAGATCGCGCTAAAAACCAGGGTGCTGTCCTTAAAGAGTCCGAAAGCAGCGCCTGTGTTCCTCACGTAAGTGATATAGAGCGCTCCCTTTATTAAAGGTATGCTCTCCCCTATTTTAAGATTGAGGCTGACCATTGCCTTTGAGCATTGGTCAATGGCGAGAATTAAAAGGATAACGACCAAAGAGATCAGTGCTTGTTTTTCTCTTCTTTTGATTTGCATTGTATGCAGAGTTTTGCGTGAGGCACTGCTTTTAACCGCGTGGAAGGGATCTTCTTTCCGCAATCCAGGCATTTTCCGTACTTACCCTCTTCTATGCGCTTCAAGGCCTCGTCTATTTCATAAACGACTTCTTGTTCGCCGCTGGCAATGTTCAAACTAAACTCCCTGTCATAACTATCGCTGGCCATGTCAGCCATGTGAAAACTGTAACTCGAGAGATCGCCTGAGGCCTCTTTCTGCGACTTGAGGTTTTCCCTAGCTATGAGCTTGATCTCGTTTACTACCTCTTCCCTCTTTTTTATTAACAGCTTTTTATACTGTGTTGCCTGTCTCCTTAACATAAAACCCTAGCTCCCTTCTACAACATCAAGACATCTCTTACAAAGCAATGGATGACTCTTGTCTTTTCCCACGGATGTGCTCCAGTTCCAGCAACGGCTGCATTTTACCCCGTCTGCCCTGCTGACCGCGATCTCACGTTTATCTCTCTTTTTCAATTCCACCTGCGACACGATAAAAAGCGCGGGCAGGACCTTTAAGTATTGAGCCAAGAAATTATACTCTATCTCATCTTTTATGTAAAGCAATATTTTTGCCTCGAGCGGCGCTCCGATAATCTTGGCGATCCGCTTTGCCTCGAGTTCTTTCAGGACCTCGTCTCTTAACAGACTTAATCTTGACCAGCGCTCCTCAAGCTTGGCGTCAATCGCCTTCTCGTCCACCTCTGGCCAGTCTGCCAGGTGCACTGAGCCTTTGCCTTTGAAGTGCGTCCATATCTCTTCAGCTGTAAATGGAATGAGCGGGGCAAGCTCTCTTGCCAGGACATCCAATATTTTATATAAAACCGTCTGCGCTGACCGCCTTTCTCTAGATGTCCTGCCGCAGGTATAGAGCCTGTCCTTTAGTATATCCAAATAAAAACTCGATAGGTCCATGATGCAGAACCTGTAAATAGAGGCCGTTACCTCATTATACATAAACCGCTCGAAAGAATCTGTCACCTGCTTTAAAACAGAATTCAGGCGCGAAAGCGCCCAGCGGTCTATCTCGAGCATGTCCTTTTCCTTTAGAGCGTCTTTCTCAAAATCGAAATCATAGATGTTTCCCAGTATGTATTTCGCCGTGTTCCTGAATTTGCGGTATGCCTCCACAGTACGCTTTATGATCTCATCCGAGATCTTCACGTCGTCAAAATAAGAAGACGAGCTCGCCCACAGCCGCAGGACATCCGCGCCTTTTTTGGAGATGATTTCCTGCGGTGCGATAACGTTGCCGGCTGATTTGGACATCTTTTTCCCCTCGCCATCCACGACAAAGCCGTGCGTCAGGACATTCTTAAAAGGCGTTTTCCCGACAATGCCCATAGCGATCAAAAGCGAAGTCTGGAACCAGCCCCTGTGCTGGTCTGAGCCTTCCAGATAAAGCTCTGCCGGAAAACCCAATTCCTTCCGAATCTTCAAAACGCCCTGGTGGCTCGCGCCTGATTCAAACCACACGTCCAGGATATCTTTTTCCTTTTCAAATTTCGAGGCGCCGCACTTACACTTAAATCCTTTTGGCGCAAAACTCGAGGCGTCTTTTACAAACCACGCGTCAGAGCCTTCTTTACCAAACACCTCTTCTATGTTTTTCATCACCTTGTCGTCAAATATCTCAGAGCCGCAGGACGAGCAGTATAAAACCGGTATCGGAACGCCCCAGTAGCGCTGCCGCGAAAGACACCAGTCAGGCCTGAGCTCCACCATACTCGAGATGCGCTTTTCGCCTATTGGCGGCACCCATTTTATTTTTTTGATCTCTTCCAGCGTCTTTGAGCGAAGACTGTTTTTATCAACTCCCACGAACCACTGCTTTGTGGCGCGGAATAAAAGCGGCTCCTTGCACCTCCAGCAGTGCGGGTACGAGTGCTCTGTTTCCTCAGCCAGGAGAAGCGCCTTTTTTTCTCTCAGGAGTTTTAAAATAATCGGGTTTGCGTCAAAAACATTTTTGCCTACTACTGTCTCAGGGACTTCGGAGTCCTTTAGTTTCATGAATCTTCCCTTGTCGTCAACAGGCATTATAACCGGGAGCTGATACTTCAGGCCAACGCCATAATCCTCCTGGCCGTGGCCCGGCGCGATATGCACGCAGCCGGTGCCGTCCTCGCTGGAGACATAGTCTGCCAGCACTATTTTTGAGTCGCGGTCGAGGAACGGGTGCCGTGTGAGCACGCCTTCAAGATTTTTACCCTTGAGTTTTTTTACGACCCTGCCCTTTAATCCTAATTTTTCCTCGAGCCTTGGTAAAAGTTCGCTCGCAAAAATAAATGTCCCGTCGCTGTCTGTTTTAAATTCTACGTAGTCCATGTCAGGGTGCACTGCAACCGCGACATTTGACACAAGCGTCCACGGCGTGGTGGTCCAGACCAGAAACACCTTGTCCTTTGCATGGAATTTCACATATATCGACGGGGACAAGTGGTTATCATACTCTACCTCTGCCTCTGCAAGGGCTGTCTCGCACCTGGCGCACCAGTTA
>CAZBAQ010000102.1:0-4045 GCA_964489855.1 uncultured Planctomycetia bacterium
TTTGTCATCTTTCCTGTCTTTACCTGAAGCGCCCTTGCAGAGATTGCCTCAGGACCTAATATCCTTATCTCAGCCTTTCCCCCTTCAGGGCCTTCTACTACCACAATCCTTTCTAATCCTTCTCCTATAGATGCCTTTCTCAGCACAACCACCCTGCATGTATTTCCCACTACCTTTAATATATTTTCTACACCGGCTTCATAACCAATAAGATCTTCGGATGAGACCTTTTCAGGAATGTTTTTATCAGTAACATCACGCCCAAAGAGTTTTTCTCCTACATTCTGCTTAACGAGGTAACTCTTGCTAAGCCACTTTTCGAATACAATATTGGCATTGGGATTATTATTTAAAAGTATTCTCATTGCTGTAAGCTCTGCGGCTATTTCTCCCTGTGTCTTGCCAGAGCCTATTTCCTCGATTATTGCCTTTCCATCATTCACTTCATTTACAATATTTTTACATCTCATATACGCGTGCATAATCTGGTTTATCTTTATGTCCTGTCCGGTCTTATATAAATTATAGAATAGCCACGCCAAGCCATCAATAATGCTTAAATCCTTGGCATAAGGATCTATATCTAAGGGGCCTTTCTGTTCCAATGCACCGTCTATTCTTTTTACAATATTTAATGCCTCAGCTAAAGTCTCTCTGTTATCAATATTTGATTTATTGGCATTTTCGTATATATTCTTCAGGTTTGCTTTTCTATTTGTTTTTTCAAGTTCAGTATTTGATTCTTTGTAGTCTTTGGGTCTGGAAGGATTTTGTCTCTGCAGTTCGGGATTTAAAGATATGGACTTATCTATAAAAGATTTTGCCTCGTCTGACGTTCTAGGGAGATCATCTTTACCGTCTTCAGCAGGCCGGGGCTTGGGTGGAGCATGTGTTTTTTTACCAGTCTTAATCTGTTCTATCTCGTTTATCTTTGCGTCTATAAAGTCAATATTATGCTTTATTACCTTTCCTGCCTTAGCATCTATCGTTCCTTTTAAGGCCTCTTCATAATGTGCCTTTGCAGATTTATAGCTGCGGCTTGCGTCTTCGTATTTTCCTTTACGTAATGCAAGTTCAGCGTCAATCTCAGACATCCTGGCATCTGCAAGTTCAATTAATTCTGTATTGTGCGTCTTAGACTCTTCGTAACTCTCTTTTGCTTTATTATATTTCCCCTGACTAAAGTATTCTTCTGCACGATTATAGATATCATTAATGCCTCCTGCCTCTATAGCCCTATGTGAACTTGTTTCCATTTCCCGGTAAACAACCTCTGCTCCCTGCTGCTGGGCCTCTTTGATCAACAAGCGTAAACTTTCCTGTTCTATGGCCAGTTTCAATAAACGTGAAAGTTCCTGTTTTTTTTCTCTGGATAGCCTTGAGGCCTTCCTGCCTCTTGCAATCTCAATGCCTGGCCTCCCGCCCAATGCAAGGCCTGTTGTTATCCTTTGACCCCATACCCCTCCGATCGCATCCCCAACGCTTAACGCAAACTTAGAAAGTATGGCTAATCTAACTATATGGCCAAGGCCCATTAAGGTCTCAACACCAAAATTCCCTGTTCTTGATAGGAATCCTCGACCTTCAATATAACCCGCCCGAGAGCGTCCAGCAGTCTTGGCACCTCCTGCCCTGCCGATTCTACCTCCAAGCGCAAGACCAAAGATTGTCCCAAGGCCAGAAGCAGGATCTACCTTTAGTTCATTCCATATTTGTCCCGGCAGATTTGCAAAGTTTTCAGCTGTAGATCTGGGATGTACTACGGCGTGCGCAATCATCAAATAAGGGTGCATGTAAGGCAAAACCCCTAAGGCGGAGGAAATAGTGCTTACCGCGAACCTGCCTCCTGCCTTCGGTATATTCCATATATACTCTCCCTCCACAGGCTGAAATGGCTGTTTTGTCAACATCCTGACTTCTTCGGATAATTCCTGATATTCTATATTTAACATCCTCGCTTTTTCTTCCGCCGTTAAAGCGGCTGTTTCATCCTTACTGAAATATCTCTTTATTAATTTCTTTGTGCCGTAGTAACCATCTATAAAAAGTGACATAAATCCTGATACCACCATTCCATCTACTAAGGTATTGCCGTCAATAGATCGAACAAATTCTATTTTATCCCTTGTTATATTCTTTATTGAAGATTTAACACCTGATGAAGAAAACATCATTATATCACCAGTGTTTTTGTCTTTTATAAACTCTATGGTCTTTACAATATCCCCTACCTTTGTCTCAATGGATTGCCTCTCAAAGTATTTATTATATATAGTCGTTACTATAGACGTTCTTGCAGTCTTAATACTCTCTATGCCTCCATTATCTAATGGACTATAAGTATAATTCCATTGGTCACCTTTGCTGTCATAACCTTTTGTAGGTAAGTATTTATCGTTAATTTCTTCAAATTCATTTTCTATACTATACGAACTATCGGCATAATTTCTTACTGTAAATTTTGGCCTACCCCCTGCTGAGGATGGTGTTGACTCACTGTATAAAAATTCAACCTCTGGTAAATACCTGGTCTCCCATTCCCCATATCTATCCGGTCTCTTAGTACTGCCCCTGTCTTCGTCCCACGCCTTACTGACATTGATTTTGAAATACTTCTTCTTGAATTCATGGGCTGTCATTAGAGAAATTTCAGAAGGTCCCGCTAAATTTTTGTAAGAAATCAAGGTCTCTTGCGCCAATTTAATTCTATTTCTCTCGTCGGTTAGATAAATCATACTAAAACTTCTCTTATCCAGCTCTCCTTCTTTACCTACATTTATTACGATCTCCGGTGTTTCAAAAATCCTTGTATTAAGATCATCTATTGTCGTCTTAGAATCGCTGCTGAATTTAACCGAGGCCTCAGCAGAGTAATTATCTCCCCTTGAATCCTTATCATCCCATTTAATGCCGGCTATAAAAAGTTGATTATTAGCGTAGATTTCGTCGGCGTACTTCACTGGGCCTTGTGTTCCATCTGCCCTTCCTTCGACTATGCCATAGGTAGTGTTGTGACTGCCTATTTGCCCTTGCCTATAATTGATACCTATATTATAGTATTTACCTACTGAATCCTTTCCAAGGAACTTCTGTTTGTTCATTTCACCATCCTGGTAAGATGTGATTATTCTTATATCCTGCAGGTTAAGATTGCTGTCATTTTCTGCCTTTTGATGGAGCTCTATTGTTCCATTATTACCTTCGGACCTTAACGGCCTTAACCCTTTCAGAGTCATCTCTACCATAAATACCTTTTTATCATCTACGGGCCAACCCTTTATACCTTTTGATATCTCTCCAACGCCTGTAAATTCAAAGTTAGTCCCCAAATCATATTTAATGCCGCCTTGATTCAGAATCTCAAAACCACCTTTAGTACCTCTCACATTGTCAGCTATAGTGTATCCATAAGAGTCAAATAAGAGGTGAGACCCCCTGCCTATTACAGCCATGCTATTCTTTATCTCTATCTGTGCCTTATCACCCAATTCACTATTTAGCACAAGCAGTTTTACGTTTGATAATGTAGGGTGATCTCTAACAATAGCGTTTGTAATGGCTTTACAGGCCTGTTCAGAGCCCTTCTTTATTAAAAGCGGGATAACGACCTCTCCCTGACCCTCCTGTAATCTGATAAAACCATTTATTCCACCAATACCATTCTTAATTACAAACTTACCCTCAGATAACACTCCTTGAAAAGATTCCTTACCTGGTTCCATATCCTTTTTCCTGGTGTATTTTAATGTAGAGCCGGATAAATCCGTTGTCTGGTCTAGATAGCTATAAGAAACCTCACCAGGGCGCAATACGGACAGACCTATACCTCTATATTCAGGGCGAAGCAGTAGCGTAATCTCCCTGGCAGCCACAAGACTTACATCAAACCCTTCTACATTACCAAGTGACATTTCTTTTCCTGGGGCTATGGTCATGGATGGACGAGGTACACTATAGCTATACGACGGCATCCTTAGCCCTATAGGCTCCATAGGTGCAAGGAGTTCCGCTATGGTTATATCGCCATTTTCTGCATAAGAAAGCC
>CAZBAQ010000103.1:0-3997 GCA_964489855.1 uncultured Planctomycetia bacterium
TTAAAATTATTTTCTCTATAATCCCTAATCCTGACATATCAGCTTTCTCACCAGCACTAGTATTATATTTATATTCTATTTTCACTCTACCTGGCATATCACCGGATGATGTCCATCCGGAAATAGGACCTTTATTGCCGTTTGTAACTGAACCATTTCCCCATAATGGAGGATCTAATTTGTTTCCTTCACTATCTGTATAATTAAGGTCATTCCTGAATATAAAAAGTTCTTTATGGCTTATATTCCCTCCGACTACCCTTACAAGAGAGGTAGTTGTGGTAACCATGCCTCCATATGACCAGCTCATACCGTCTATTGCATAGCTTCCTCCTTCTCTATCAAAGGTAGTATTATAAGAATCTCCTGTTTTACCACTGCATCGTACTATTTTCGCATAGCTGACAGCATCATCTTCTGTATTCAAAGAATAATAATTTGCGATATCAATGCCTGTGCCATTACCCCCTTCAGCATCCTCATGATTATCAGCGCTTATAATAGTCTCTCCTTTTTCACCTTTATTACGTACATATATCCATTGATTCTTAACTTCTCCGGATTCTAGATCCCCTGCAGGATTTTCTGTATACTCATCTTCTAAATATTTATGTTCTCCTACGCGGCCATCTGGTTTTATAAGAGTCAGGCTGGTAAGCTCCATACCCTTACCATAAGTAGCGTATTCAATATCTTTATCTTTCCATGAAGGAACATCTTCTTTTCGCCAGAGCTTAAACCCGCCATTCTCTATGTCCCACATCTCAACATGCCTATATCCATCTTCTATTTTTCTTATAAATTTTCCTGTTGTATTGCCCTCGCCATCATATGTCGTTGATTCAGTATTTCCTGTGTCTTCGTTTTCTTCAGAATGAGTCCATCTTTCCTTGTAAACTGCTTTCCATCCGCCATCTTTCCACACCCATCCCCAGTGAGAAGCATTAGACCAATTAGGATCTTCAGGATCATACCCTGGCGGTGGAGTTGTTGGAGACTCAGGGGCATTGCCTGGAGGGTCCGGCCATCCACCTTCCGGAGAAGGTGGAGGATTGCCTTCATCATATGGATCTTCTCCTGTGGGAGGTTCTGGAACAGGGATGTTACCATCTATGTCCTTACCCTTTATCGCTTTCATGCCGTCTATATCAATAATAGTGGCACCTCTTGGCACCGTAGATACAAGAATATTACCGTCAAACATATACATAAATTCATCCAGATCTATTGTGGTCGGTTCACCGTTATCAATATAGGTGACTTTTAGATCCGTAACTTCTGTGATAACCACGTAGTGATCTGTACCTACATGCGCAATAGCTGGCACTGAAATACCTCTTAATCCTTCAGCTTTAACATTAATACCGTAAAGACGGACCCCCTCTTTTTCTGCTGTTTTTAGCATTGAATAAAACGAAAGACTTAGTTCACCGCGTGCATTCTCCGGAGTGATTACTCCTGTTAATACGTCAATGAGTATTGCCCTTCTTGCAATATCTTCTTCGCTTACTTCTTTTCCTCGCCCCTTAAATATGTTTTTTAGGGCCTCGACTGCGCAGTTTATGACATTGGTAGACGCCTTCCATAACCAGGTCATTATCAGGGTAACTGCCTCTACTGTAAGATCTACCACTGACTTCTGTCCTATGCCTAAATCCGCCGCTAGTTCAGAGATCTTTTGTTCTTTCTCTATCCCGGATGCCTTAGCTATCTCCAGCAAATCTTGCTCCACGCCAAAAAGCATTGCACCCAAGTCTTCGGCAGGGTTTGGAGTATTGGGACTGGTTTCAGATGTCTTAAGCCTTGGCTGACCGTTTATAATCTCATAATCATTTATCGTATGGGTTGAAAATTTCTCCCCAAAAATATTTGTTCCTGTAGTATCTGTATAGCCCCTTGCGCCTTCATCCTTGAAATTACCAAGCTCGTCATATAAATACTCCACGTGACTATCGCTCACGGTAATACTTCCGAATAAATCCTCGCTTTCTGTTTCAGTATCCGAAGAAACTCTTCTAGGCTGGCTGGAAATCACATCATACTCACTTATAGTATGACTTGTATACTTTGATCCAAACATATCTTCTCCAGTCGTTGTGCTTATTTCACTGGCGTCTACTATAAGATTATTATCCCCGTATACATAATCAAAGCGCGTAGTCGTGTGAGAAGTTGAGGTATCAGCATTATCCTGAGACATCTCGCTTGTAGTATATAAAAGTTTTAACTGGCCATTCAGGATTTCATAATGCTGGATCGTGGTGCCATTGTAAGTATATATAGTAAATCTGTTTATATCTTTTGCCTCGCCATTGATAACAGTAGAACCGCTTGCGCCAATCAATTTATTGCTGGAATCATAAGTGTAAAAAACAGAATTATCGCTTACCGAAGTTGTCTTATCTTTATTGATTTGGCTATCCACAGAGTGCGACTCTGTCATCATGTCTTTCTCGAACTTTCCGTTCCAGTCAGTGAGCGTAACATTACCATATGCGTCAGTGGTCTCCTGGTGGTAGCCAACGAGGTTGTCGCCGTCATATGTGCCGTTTGACCACTGGCTTGTAGAGAGTATGGAGCCGGTAGCGTCTTTTATGATCTCGGTATAAGAGGTGACTTTTTTGTCTCCACCATATGCGTCGCGTGTGGTTGACCAGTCGCGCACTATTGTGGTGCCATAAGGATCTGTTATGATCTCGGTATAGCCTGTGAGATATTTTCCGAGGCTTGAACCTTCGCCGCCTCCATACCAAACAGAATCATCAGAGTAACGGCCGTTGCGCCATTGGATCTTTGTAGTATTCCCCAGCGTGTCTGTAACATCTGCGTCATAGGAGGTAAGAAGCCTGCGGCCATCATAGGTCATGTTTATAGTATTTTTTAACGAGAATTGTCCTGTCGAGTCGTATATCGGTTCATCCAGGACCCTGGTGGGAAGTCCGTCTTTATAATAGACCTTTGAGCCGTCTTTATTGAGGGTGTAATTGAATTCCGTGAGAGCGGCTGCGGCCTCAAATGTCTCGCCGCGCGCCTTCATTATCTGCTGAGTAATACCCTGTGCCTCCTGCGCCCTCTCAGCATTGTCCATGTATAGACCCTTATTTACGTTATATATAGTAAGATCTCTTTGTCTTCGTTCCTCCTGTATCCTCTGCTGCCTCCTGAGCCATTCCATCTGACGCTTGACCGCGTTCCTTGTGGCCTCTAGGCTCAAAAACCTGGATGGCTCCCCGTATTTCTTGCGCGGGACGAGCTGGGTCCTGAATGTTATCTCTGTGGCTTCGGATTCTTTTTCCTCGTGAGGTCTTTTCAGGATCTTATTGGAAATGAAATCATTGACTCTGGTAAGTAATTTCGGGGAGGTTTCTGAGGGGCTCGCAGAAATAGCTAAAGGCGAAAAGTCCATAGCCCAAGCTATATCATATGTAAGAAAAGCAATCACTACCGTAATAGCGATTACCTTGACCCATCTTTTATTCTGCCAGTCTAACATCGGCCTTACCCCCGCAATTTTAAAAAAATAGCCGTGTTACCTAAAAGATTTTACTTCTATCCCTCTTTTCGGCAACTCGGCTATCCTTGTCACAGGATCCTTAGTTTTGCGCCCCATGGTTACCCATGGTTTGCTATTATCGGAGAGGTTTAAAATTCGTTTCAAATACTTTTTAAATATCCTTAATTTACTCTACAAAAAACTAGGTTTTGTTTCTCTACCCACTATATAGTATATATTATACAAGGAGCAATGTCAAGAATGACTTTTTAAAATTTTTTAAAAAGGTGAGCGTTATATTAAGATTTTACTGCTTTTTCCTCCAAAAACACCAAGTAAACGTTTCCTACCCCTAAGTTGACAAATTTGACACGTTCGTTTTGTCAACTTAGGGAATGAGATTATGCGCTGGGACCTTTTCCTATCCTGCTATTTAAGTCTAAAAGCAGCGTTATTATCTCAGAAGCAACAGTAAATATAAAGAAATACACCAGGCCTAACAAA
>CAZBAQ010000104.1:0-3995 GCA_964489855.1 uncultured Planctomycetia bacterium
CATCGCCACGCGAAGTAATACCGCTTCCATAGAACCACCCCCAGTTATTTATAAAATAT
Organism: uncultured Planctomycetia bacterium; assembly: GCA_964489855.1. GTDB lineage: Bacteria > Omnitrophota > Gorgyraeia > Gorgyraeales > Gorgyraeaceae > JAHIPS01. The sequence goes on from CAZBAQ010000104.1 coordinate 60, forward strand.
CCATAGTTAAAAACCTTTGACGGAGTATTTTTCTCTATAGTCGTATTTAAAGTCTTACTGGAGTTGCGGACCTGGCTGGTCGAGGAAACCTGATACATGTTATTTCCCAGATTTGTAATTGTAACTGTGATATTTTCATTCTCAAGATAATTTGTCGCAGTGCCTGCGCCTTTTAGCTGAAATATTTCTGAAGCGACTATATTATCATTTTTTACCCGCCATATAGCACGTTCCACACCTGCCTCTGCTAGAAAGAATGACTTTTGCGTGTCTATCTGTCTCTCTGTATACCTGGCTTCATTCGTGACCATATAGAGATATGAACTGCCGCCTATAAAAAGCACGCTCAAAAAAGTCATAGCCACGATTAAGGCAAACCCTCCCCTGTTCATTTTAGGTATTCCTCATTTTTATGGATGTGGTCATGCCTGACCAGTGCACGCCGTAAATAGCGTCGCTGTTATAGAGTTTGAACGTGATTACCACGAGATCTCCCGAGTTTTGAAAATACGGTATTGATGATTCCTTTGAAACATTGCACAATATGCTTGTCTCATTGCCTGCAACTGATATGTCAGGGTCATACATGATGTCAATGCCGGAAATATAGTATTCGCATGTCACGTCGTCCGATGTCGTCCCAGGCGTCCTGTTCGGATCGATGACAAATCTTATCCTGTTCCCGTTATTAAGTATGGCAGCGCCTGTTGACGAGCGAATATTTTCGGAGATCCTTGCAAGCGTGATCCTGCCTCTGGCCTGAAACGTGATCTGTGTCAATCCGCCTCGCCACAGCTTGTGCGCTGTTGTATAGGTCGTAAATATGGCGGATAAGATCATGGTAAGGATGCCGATTGCTACGATCAGTTCTGTAAGCGTAAATCCCTTGCGATTCATATAAACCTCTACAGGTACGAAGCAATGCTGGATTCCAGGACCTCGGTGACTATGCCGTAATAATCGTTCCAGGAAACAGTTACAATTATCTTGTACCCTTCGCTAATAGCTGATATCTGAGCGACCATTGTGCCGTCGATATCATCGACTGCAGCATCAGTTTCCCCTCTGTCGATCTTGACTGTCTGCGTCACAGGATAGTTTGAAAGCAATATATTTTCATAGGTAGTCTCTCTGATGTTCTCTATCTCTGCCTGTGCCAGGTTTACTGCCATTGCCTTGTGTCTTGAAATAGCTGCCTGAATGCCGCCCAGGGAGTAGAGCCGCATCATGCCCACGAGTACGAAAGCCACTATAAATATACTCACCATTACCTCGATTAGTGTGATACCTTTGTTCCTATTCATGGCAAAACCCTCTAATATAAGTATACCATTAAAAATACCCCGCTTCAACAAGTGGAGACAAGGGAACTTCTGACAAGCTGGGGCGACCTAGCGTCTTTTCGAGGCCTGCCTGCTTCGGACAAACCCTTGCAATTTTTCAGCATCTAAAGTAGACTATAGGTAGATATGGATCCTCGATATAAACACAGTTCCGGCCTGACGCTCCTGGAAATAATGATAACTACTGCGGTATTGATTGTAGCAGTCACCGGCCTTCTGGCGTTATTTGCATACCTTTTCTCTATCAATGAAAATGCAAGAAAGCTCACGCTTGGCATAACAGCTGCTCAAGACAAGATGGAAGAGATCCGTGACGCTGATTTCAGCACGCTATACGCGACTTACAATAGTACAGGCTTTGAGCCTGCTGGATTTGATGCTGGCGACGCAGAAGGCAATATCTCCATAGACAATACTGATCCTAACCTCCTAGAGATATGCGTCAGTGTCTCGTGGAGAGAGCGCTCTAATAGGATAGTGGGCGAGGATATAAATCTAAACGGTGCGTTTGATGCAGGCGAGGATACTAATGGCAACAACAGGCTTTCCTCCCCTGCAGAAATTGTAACCCTTATAGGACAGAGATGACCTTCGGATTTACTAAGCACGATAAAGGCATGACACTGGTCGAAGCAACGATAACCATGCTTTTATTCTCAATAATCATTGCTGCTATCCTTGCCACATTGGCCGTAGCCAGAAACTCATGGCAATCCGGCGGTTCACAGCTGAGCGTACAGCAGGAGGCGCGCAGGGGCCTGAACGCGATGACAGAAGAATTGCGGCAGCTAAGACTTTCCACGATCGCAGGCGTTCCTGCTGATGGCGGAAATTACAGTTCTATAACATTTCAGATACCACAGAGTATTACTGAAAGCGGCACTACATGGTCCACGAACATCCAGTATTCGCTCGGCGGTTTAAATAGCGCTCAGGTCTTAAGAACGCAGGGTGGTAATCAAAGGGTGCTGGCAAATGACATTTCATCTCTCGCCTTCACCCGCAACGCAGCAACTCCAGATGTAATAAACATTATAATTACCGGACAGAAAAATACATTTCCAGGATTTAGCGTGATCCAGTCAAACATAACCCTTGATACAGAAATAAAGGTCAGGAATCAATGATAAGTTATACCAAAAACAATAAAGGTTTTATACTTATTGCCTGCTACATGGTTATTGCTGTCCTGGTAATACTCGCGACCGGATTTGCCATCAGAAGCGTTGGCGAGCAAAGGGTAGCGATGAAAGAAAGGGATTCTGTGCAGGCCTTGTGGCTGGCAGAGGCAGGCCTGGACAGGGCAATATCAGATTTATCTATTGCGTCTTTATCCGCAACGCTGAACTCGGGAAGCTACACCACCACGACTACCAGCATATCATCCACCCAGTATCTGATAATCTCTATCGGAGGCGTGCCTGGCACAGACACGACAGATCCTGATAACATTGTCCGCACAGTAAGGGCAATAGTAGAGCAGCCGGCTAATGACGCAGACCCTTCAGGCATTACATCAGCTATCACCGCAAATGGAGACGTGATCGTAAGAGGAAGCGCTGAGGTCAACGGAGACATAGACGATAACCATGAATTTGACTTCGAAGAGATTTTCGGCATATCAAAAGAAACCATGGAAAACAGCGCCAATAATTTTTATACTGATCCTCCTAGTAATCCAACTCCGGTAAGCGGCATCACCTGGGCAGACATAGTGTCAACGGATGACTTTCGCATAACAGATAACAACTGGACAGGAAACGGCATCCTTGTAGTAAACGGAGATGCCAAAATAACAGGCGGGCATTTTGAAGGGATCATCTGGGTAATAGGCACATTGTGGATAAGCGGCGATCCTATAATAGATGGGGCAATATTCGTGGAAAGCGGCACAGAATTTGACACGACAGTAACTGGTAACCCTACCGTAAATTACAACAGCGGTGACATATTAACTACTTTCGATTATCTCCCCAGCGACCTACCCCCTTCTCTAATCAACTGGAAAGAAGACTAAATTGTAATATTTTCAATGTTACGTTACACTATTGCGCCACCCAGCCCAGCGGGTTTTGAGGCTTCTTTTCGGCGAGCGGGCACGGTGTCTTTTTGCTGGCAGGTTGGGGTCATTCGGCACTGGAATGATTTTGCCGTGCGCTACGGCCCTTCGATATACTCAGGGCTCTTAGTCCCGAGCGAATCGAGGGACGGTTTACGGCTCTCAAATTTGGCGGAATTCTTCATACCTCCAAGCCGAGGGTCAGTCCCGCCATTTGCTCGCCGTAATCCCTTGCGCACATCTGCCAAAATCTTCCTAATGTGTCTCATGCCCCAACCTGCCAGCAAAAAGACAAGCGAGACGAAAAAAAGAGCAAAATTCCCTCGCCGGGGGAATTTTGCGTCCCCAAAACCCGCTGGGCTGGGCGGCACGCAATAGCTGAAACTGTAACGTGACTATTCAAATAACACAAAAAGAAGACTAATCCCCTTGACAAAGTTAGTTTGGTATGCTAATATTTAGTTAGGCAAACTAATTAAATGCCTAAGGGGGTTTTTATGGCTGCGATAAACCAAATAACCCAGGAAATCTCTG
>CAZBAQ010000105.1:0-3925 GCA_964489855.1 uncultured Planctomycetia bacterium
CAGGCGCGAGCATGCCGATCGAAGAGCGAAAGCGCGAAGAGCTTTTGTATGTAGGTTCAAAACAGACCGCCCCGATCAAGGCAAAGGTCTTTAATCCCGCGTTTGATGTGACTCCAAACGAGCTCATAACCGGGATAATCACTGAATCAGGTATTTATGAGAATAAAAGACTTAGGCGAATTTAGTCTTATAAATAGGATTACGAAAGATATAAAGACTTCGGCCAGGGTTATAGAAGGAATAGGCGATGATGCCGCTGTCTTAAGGCATACCAGAGATAAATATCTTTTGTTTACCTCTGATATGCTTGTGGAGGGAAGACATTTTCGTAAAACCTCGGGTGGATATTTAGTCGGCAAAAAGTCATTGTCAGTGAACATCAGCGATATAGCGGCAATGGGAGGCGTGCCCATGTTTGCGGTTGTATCTCTAGGCGTGCCGCCTTCATTGGATCTGAAATATGTCGACGCTTTATATAAAGGCATAAGGGATGCAGCCAGGAGATTCAGGATAGATCTGGTAGGCGGAGATACTGTTGCATCTGAAAACATAGTCATCAATGTTTCGCTTTTAGGAGAGGTGGAAAAAAAGAATCTGGTTTTACGCAGCGGCGCTAAACAGGGTGACGCGATATTTGTAACAGGCGCTGTAGGCGGCTCTCTCAAAGGCAGGCATCTTGATTTTACCCCGCGACTAAAAGAGGCGCGTTTTTTGGTAAAGAACTTCAATATCAACTCTATGATAGATGTATCTGACGGACTCTTTAGCGATCTCGATCATATTTTAAAATCGAGCAGAAAAGGCGCGATCGTTTATGAAAAGGCCGTACCTGTTTCAAAACACGCGAAGGATTTTAAATCAGCTGTAAGAGCCGGCGAGGATTTCGAGCTGGTATTTACCATGCCTCAGGCCGAAGGCAGGAGACTGGTAAAGAAATGGCCTTTTAAGACGCGTCTCTCAGAGATCGGAAAGGTCTGTAAAGACAGAAAAAGGATCATCGGAGTGCGGGGTTACACGCATTTTTAGTGGTAGAGTGGTCGAGATTCGAGATTCGAGTGGTCGAGGTTTCGCCTCGACCACTCGAATCACCGGAGTTCGGGGTTATACGCATTTTTGATTATGCTGACACGCAGCGCAAAAGAAACTATAAGATTAGGAAAAAAATTTGCAAGGGGTTTGCGTAAAGGTGACGTGGTGGCGCTTTGCGGGGACCTGGGCAGCGGCAAGACTACGTTTACAAAAGGGATCGGGAAAGGTCTTGGCGTAAAGGACGCTCTACACATAAACAGCCCTACGTTTGTTTTGATCAAGGAATATGAGGGGAGACTACTGCTCTATCACCTGGATCTATACAGGCTGGATGATCTTAAAGACATCGAGGATATTGCGGTGGAAGAGTACATGTACGGGGATGGCGTGACTATCATAGAGTGGGCGGAAAAGGCAAAAAAGATCCTGCCGAAAAAACATATTGTCGTGAAATTTAAGATCAAAGGCGCGGAGGAAAGAGAGATAAAGATTGAAGATCTTAGGGATTGATACCAGCTCAAAGTTTTTGAGTATTGCGTTGAGCGAGAATGAGAATATAATAATAGAAGAGATGCATCTTCTTGAAAGAAGGCACTCGAGTGAGTTGATACCCAAAATCAGGGGTATGCTGGAGAAGGCGAACTCTTCAATAGATAGGGTGGATGCGTTTGTCGTAGGGCTCGGCCCGGGATCGTTTACAGGCTTGCGCATAGGCGTGAGCGCAGTAAAGGGATTTGGCGTTGCTACTAAAAAGCCATGCATAGGCGTAGCGAGCATTGATGCATTGGCAGCCCTGTTCAAGGCTAAGCCTTGGACAGAGAATGTTCAAGGCTTAGCCTTGAACAGGGCTAAGATAGTGCCGATCATAGACGCGAAAAGACAGAATGTTTATAGTGCGGTCTATAAAAAAGGCGTTAAAAAATCAAAATATTTATTAATAAAGATAGACGAGCTCATGAAAAAAATAAAAGGCCCGACAATTTTTTTAGGCGACGCCATAGATATATACAGGGAAAAGATAGAGAAGCGGAATAAAAAGGCAATTTTCCTGAACGAGGAATATTGGTATCCAAGGGCATCTAATCTTATAAGATTAGGATTTGGGAAACTAAAAAAACATAAAAAACCAGACCTGGGAAATCTTGAGCCAATATACTTGTATCCCAAAGATTGCCAGGTGAGAAAGACATGAAGTTTTATAGACCGACGTTTGTTGAGGTAGATCTAGGGGCTGTGCGTTATAATCTGCGGAAGATAAAGCGGATGCTCAGCAAGGATATAAAGCTACTTGCTGTTGTAAAGGCAGATGCGTATGGCCATGGCATGAGCGAGGTCGCTAAGGCTATTGTCAAAGAAGGCGTGGATTATCTTGGCGTGGCTTCTTTGGATGAGGCGCGGGAACTGCGCAGGATCGGTATAAAGAAAAATATTATTGTGCTTGGTTCGATTTTACCTGAAGAGGCAGAGGGTGTCTTGAAATTTAACGTGATACAGACAGTATCCTGCCTGCGGATGGCAAAAGTCCTTTCCGAGCTCGGCCAGAAAAAGAAGAAAAAGATAAAGATCCACGTGAAGATCGATACAGGTATGGGGCGAATCGGGTTCTGGCACGAGGAGGCGATCGATTTTATAAAAAAGATCGCTTCGCTTAAAAATATAATCATCGACGGTATTTTTACACATTTCCCGAGCGCGGAGGATGATGAGGTTTTTACGCGCAGCCAGATAGATGATTTTAATTCTCTTGCTGGAAGGCTTTTGAACGCGGGCATAGATATACCGCTTAAACATACCTCCAACAGCATGGCCCTGATAGATTTTAAGGAAGCGCATATGAATATGGTGCGTCCAGGGCTTATTATGTATGGATTGCACCCGAGAGGGGATTTGTTGGAAAAAATAAAACTAAAACCAGCTTTAAAGCTTAAAACAAAAGTGGTCCATCTCAAAACAGTGCCTAAAGGTAGGTCCGTAAGTTACGGAAGGACATACATTGCCAATGAGGATACCAGGATCGCCACGATCCCTGTCGGGTATGGAGACGGGTATCCGCGTCATTTATCGAACAGGGCAGATGTTTTGATAAAGGGAAAGCGCGCGCCAATAGTAGGCAGGATCTGCATGGACATGACCATGGTTTACACGGGCCATATAAAAGGAGTGAGGGTCGGAGACGAGGTCGTTTTGATCGGCGGCCAGGGTAAAGACATTATAAGGGCCGAAGAACTCGCTAAACTTATTTATACCATACCGTATGAGATCGTGTGCAACATAGGTCGCCGCGTACCTCGGATATATAAAAGTTGAGAAAGGATCGTATCATGTCAGAAGGCATATTTTTTACAAAACAGGGTTACGAGAAATTGAAAAAAGAGCTCAAGGCGCTTAAGGGCGCCAAGCGCAGGGAGATAGCGGACGCGCTTGAAAAGGCGCGGCACATGGGCGATCTGAGCGAGAACGCTGAATACGATTCAGCAAAGCAGGCACAGGCGGTCAACGAGGGAAGGATATACGAGCTGGAGACAAAACTAGCCAGCGCAAGGATAATAGAGGACGAGAACATCTCAAAGGATAAGGCATATGTAGGAGCTAAGGTAAAATTGACAGACAACGAGTCTGGCGAAGAGATAGATTATATGCTGGTTACAGAGGACGAGGCGAATTTCGCAGAGGGGAAGATCTCTATATCCTCGCCTGTAGGCAAGGCGCTTTTGGGCAAGAAAGAGGGCGAGATCGTAAATATAAGGGTTCCATCCGGCACATTGAAATACAAGGTCAAATCCATCTCCCGCTAAGTTTACAAATATTGTAATATTTTTAATGCCGCGTTATACTATTGCGCCACCCAGCCCAGTGGGTTTTGGGGCATCTTTTTCGCGAGCGGGCACGGTGTCTT